>DAIUER010000022.1:343-10328 GCA_036845005.1 Thermocrinis sp. | reverse complement strand
AAGGGAAATGTTGGCATCAAACACGGATTTTCACTATCAAACCCAAAAGCCATAGTTTGCAGAGTATGGGGTCTTGATGCCTGTTTTTGAGATAAAATATAAAACTGCAAATGAGCCCTTAGAGGAAAGGGAAATAATGTGGGTTGAAACCATAGATAAACTACTTGAAGATGAAAGCTTGCGAAAAAACTACTCGGAAAAAGCTAAGCAAAGGGCTGAGGATTTTAGGATTGAAAAGATAGTTGAAGAATGGAAGGAGGTTATTTATGATGTTTAAGAGTTTTTTCAAATCTACATTAAAAGCCATTGGGAAAATTGAACCCGATATCCCTAAAATAAGAGCAGTTCACAACCGTTTATTAAAACCAATATTTTTGGGTCTTTATGGTGATACAGAAGAAATTACAGATGTTCTTGGGTTCAAAATGAAACTTCGTGTAAAGGAATGTGTTGATGGAAATCTCTATTTCGCACCTCATTTATATGATAGAAAGGAAATAAATTACGCTATGGTAGATTTTCCGTTGGATGGAACTTTTATAGATGTAGGAGCTTATAAGGGCTTTTGGTCGCTTTATTTTGCAAGTAGATATCCTAATTCAACTATATTGGCAATAGAAGCCAATCCTATGGTATTTGAGATCTTGGTAGAAAATATTAAGCTAAATAAATTTTCAAATATAGTTCCAATAATCTATGCTGTGGCTGACGAAGAGGGAGAGGTAGAATTTTTTATTCCAAATAACAATAATTTAGGTGGTTCTTGTATTTTAGATAAAGATATTTTAGATAAGGAAAAGTTTTCATCTAGAACTAAAGGAATGATTATTCATGTTAAAGCAAAAACACTGCTAAATATACTTTTAGAACGTGATATAAAAAATATTGACTTACTTAAAATGGACATAGAAGGTTATGAAATCAAAGTGCTTAAAAAGTTTTTTGAAACCTCTCCAACAAAATTATTCCCTAAAAAAATGGTAGTTGAATACACACACAATCCGGAAGTTGATGATTTAATTTCAAGTCATGGTTATAAACTTGTTTTTAAAACTCGTGATAACTCAGTTTTTGTAAGAGATGAGTAGATTAAATCATAATCCAAAAGTTTCAGTCATTATACCAACCATTGGTAGAGAAAGCCTAATAAGAACATTAGAAAGCGTTCTAAATCAAACATACCAGAATTTAGAAATAATAATAACTGATGATACAGAGGAGGGCAAAGCTAAACCATTGATAGAAAGATATTTGACAGACACAAGGATTAAATATGTAATTAACACGAAATATAAACGCGGACCAAGTGGGAATAAAAACAATGGTTTAGATCACATAGCTGGTGAATACTTTACTATGGTAGATGACGACGATATTATAATGCCAAATGCTATTGAAGAGCTTTTGAATGTTGCTATTAAAGGAAACTATAGTATAGTTTTTGCCAATTGTATAGATAACATAGAAGGAAAATTTACCGGATTACATTATGGAAAGGATGAAGAAGTTTCTTGGGTAGATGTGTTATGCGGCAGATACGAAGGTGAATATTTAGTTATTACAAAGACTTCTATTCTGGAAAATGATAGGCTTTGCGATGAATGTTGGGGAGGAGAGGGAATATTATGGCTTAGACTCTGGAAAAAGGTGGGTGTTGGCTTTTATTTACACAAAGCATTAAAAGTATATTCAATCGATAATCAAGATAGAGTTACTTTTCAGCTTGTTGAAAAAGCAAAAAGAACGTATTTAAACTATGTCTTATTCTTAAAAGAATTCGAAGAAGATTTTAAAAATTATTGTCCAAAAAGTTTTATAAGATTATCACTGATAGGAATTTACTTCTCGGCTTTGGCTGGGGAATATAAGCAATCTTTCAGGCTGTGCATAGCTTCAGTGAGAGCATATCCAAAATTATTTTTTATACCTATCCTTTGGACATTATTTTGTGTGATCTTGCCTAAATCATTTGTGATTCAATTTTACGAGAAATATTCAAAGAGATTTAAAAAGCTTTTAAAATATACACTGCTTGGAGGGCGTTCTAAATGAATAAATTTTTGAAGGAACTGAAAGCCGGCAAAGAAAAAATCTGCGTTGTGGGGCTTGGGTATGTAGGTTTGCCCTTAGCGGTTAGTCTTGCGGAGCACTTTAAAGTGGTTGGCTTTGATAAGAACTCAAAGAGGGCGGAAGCTTTAAGGCAGGGAATGGACTATACGGGCGAGGTGGAAAACAGGGAAAAGCTTTTAAACCTTAATCTTTCTTTTACTGACGACCCTTCCGCAATAAGAGAGTGTAAGTTCATAATCGTGGCGGTGCCTACGCCCGTGGATAAGCTAAAGAACCCAGACCTGTCCTTTTTAAAGTCTGCCTCGGAGGTGGTGGGGAAAAATCTAACAAAGGGTAGTGTGGTGGTTTATGAATCTACCGTCTATCCGGGGGCAACAGAAGAGGTCTGCGTGCCAATATTGGAAAAGGAAAGCGGTCTTAAATGGAAGCGGGACTTTTTTGTGGGATACTCTCCAGAAAGGGTAAATCCGGGAGACAGGGAGCATACCATTGAAAGAGTGATAAAAGTGGTTGCAGGAGATACTCCGGAAACTTTAGGGTTAATTGCAGAGGTTTATGGAACTGTGGTTAAAGCGGGAGTTTATAAAGCACCCGATATTAAGACAGCGGAAGCGGCAAAGGTGATAGAGAACATACAAAGGGACATAAACATAGCCCTTATAAACGAGTTAGCCCTTATATTCCATAGACTCGGACTTGATACAAAGGAAGTTTTAAAAGCTGCGGGAACCAAGTGGAACTTTTTGAGGTTTGAACCGGGGCTTGTGGGAGGGCATTGCATTCCGGTGGACCCATATTACCTTGCCCATAAATCTTTAGAAGTTGGTTATGTGCCTGAGCTCATTTTGGCAGGAAGGAGAATAAACGAAGAAATTCCTGTTTATGTAGCCCATGAGCTTGTAAAAACGCTTATTAAGGCAGGAAAGCAGGTAATGGGTGCAAAAGTTTTAGTGCTTGGGATAACCTTTAAGGAGAATGTGCCAGATGTCAGAAACAGCAAGGTTTTTGAAGTTATAAAAGAGCTTAGAGAGTTTGGAATTGAACCCGTGGTCTATGATCCAATAGCAAAGGAGGAAGAAGTAAAGGAGGAGTTTGATATAGAGCTTGAAAAGGATTACAAAACAAAAGCTCCCTACGATGCTATTTTGTATGCGGTAAGGCATAGGGTATTCCTTGAAACATTTACCTTAGAAGAGCTTAAAAGGTTATCCCTTGAGCCATCAATACTTTTTGACATAAAGGGGGTTTTTGATAGGAAAGATGCGGAAGAGCTTGGGTTCATCTATTGGAGGTTGTAGGAAAAAATATAAATTTTAAAGCATGGAAAAGAAAAAACAGGAAAGAATAGTTTTATCTTCAAACACTGCCTTTAGCCTATACAACTTTAGGCTTCACTTGATGAGGGCTTTAAAAGAGAAAGGTTATGAAGTTATGGCAATTTCTCCGGAGGATGGGAAGTATTCGGAGTTGTTGAGAAGGGAATTTAGTTTTTTTCCAGTGAAAAGCTTAGACAGAAAAGGGACAAATCCCATTAAAGACCTTAAGCTGTTTTTTGAGTATCTTTTGCTTTTTAGAAGGCTAAAACCAGACCTTGTTATTAACTTTACTATAAAGCCAAACATCTATGGCTCCATATCCGCTGGCTTGCTGGGTATCCCATCAATAAGTGTAATAACCGGGCTTGGGTATGTGTTTATAAGGGAAAGCTGGCTCACCAAGCTGGCAAAACTTTTATACTGGCTTGCCTTTAGATTTAATAGGGCGGTTGTGTTTCAGAACTCAGAGGATATGAAAACTCTTGAAAAGTTATGCGAAGGAAAATGTCTTCTTATTGAAAGCTCAGGGGTGGATTTAAAGCACCTTGACCCTGAATTATGCAAAGAAGCAAAAAAAGATGAATTTACTTTCCTTTTTGTGGGAAGGCTCTTAACAGATAAAGGAATTTATGAACTAATAAAGGCTTTTGAAAGGCTAAAAAAAGAAAACCCAAATGTAAAGCTTATTATCGTTGGAAGTCCGGATGAGGGAAATCCCAATTCAGTTAGTAAAGGAGAGCTTGAAAAATGGATGAAAGAAGGTTTAATTGAATGGCATGGTTTCCAAGAGGATGTCCGACCCTTTTATTGCATGGCAAATTGTGTAGTTCTGCCATCATACTACAGGGAAGGCGTTCCGAGAGTTTTGCTTGAAGCCATAGCTATGGAAAAGCCCATAATAACCACCGACGCACCCGGTTGCAGAAATGTATGCGTTGATGGGGTTAATGGGTTTTTGGTGAAGCCAAAAGATGTGGAGAGTTTGTATTTGGCGATGAAGAGAATGGTTGAGTTGGGGGATGAAAGGCTCAGAGAGTTCGGCAAAGCAGGTAGAAGGTTGGCGGAAGAAAAATACAGCGTAGAGAAAATAGTTGGAGAATATATCAATCTAATCGAAGCCGTTCTTTCAAAATCCTAAGGGGCAATATCAGAAATTCTGGCGTTTTGAACCTGACGATCCTAAAGTAAAGCCAAGTGTAAAACAGCATAAAAATTATGCTAAAAAGCACTAAAAAAATGGTCCTATTCCAAAAGAGCACCGCAGGTATAACGCAGATAAAAGTTATAAACCAAAGGTAGGGAGAGGTGAGGGAGTTGGTTAGGAATGTTGGCAATAGGCTACCAATGTGTTTTATAACTATTCTTTTGTAGATTAGAGTATGTAAGTGTATGGCGTCGGGTTGGAATGGAGAAAAACCACGCATAAGTTTTCGTCTCAGGATTGAAAATATCGTCTCATAAATGGGATAGAGCAAGAGCAAGAGGGGAAACCACGGGGAAACTTCTGAATGCCTTTCCACTACTAAAACTCCCAAAAGCCCAGCCAAAAAGCCTAAAAGGTATGCTCCGCCGTCTCCTAAGAATATGTAGCCAAAGGGGAAGTTCCAGAAGAAAAAGCCAATTAGGGCAAAGGTGACGGTTAGGCTAAGGTAGAGCAAAAAGAAATCTCCCAGAAGATAGGAAACATAAGCGTATGCAAGAAAGCTTATCATTAGCACACCACTGGCAAGTCCGTTAAAGCCATCTATTATATTCACCGCGTTAGACACACCCGCAAGGGCAAAGGATGTAAAAAGGACAGAAAATATCAGATAGTTGGAAAGAACAAAGTCCAAAATAGGAACATCAATGCGCGTTAGATGGATACCCAAAAGCAAAAAGGCTAAAATCCCGGAGATAAAAGCCATAAAGAGCCTTGGTTTTGGTCCCACTTTTTTTGTTAAATCCTCCGCAAGACCGCCCAAGAAAACAGGCAAAGAGGAAAGGATCACCAAGATGTATTCCTTTGCAAAGTCTTTGCCCGAAAGGTAAAAGGCTGTCCCGGAGGTTATAAGAGAAATCATCAGAGCAACTCCACCGAGCCTTACTGCCCTCCAGCTGTGGAACTTTTGAACTCCTTCTGTGTGGTCCAAAGCCCTTTGTGTGGAAAGCTTTAAAAGAAAATAGCAGGCAAGAAAGGAGCTAAGAAAGGCTAAGAGCAGGTAGAACACCTTACTCCACCTCCTCCAAGGGAGCTTCCGTCTCCACTTTTGCCAAGTAATCTATTACCATGTTTGTTATTGTTTTCTCTGGTTGATTAAAGAAGGTCTTTATGGAAATGTCCAACCAGTAGAGCCTTTCTAAAAGCCTTTCTAAATCTTGTTCCGTGAAATTGGAAAGATACCTTTTGTGGTTGTGAATGGCAAAGGGATGTTTTACTCCCAACTCGCCCAGTATGTCCTCCGTTTTTCCTTGGCTCTTTTTAACCGTCAAAAGCCTTAGGGTGTAATTGACTAAGGTTGAAAGGATGACAAGGGGGTGGATGCCCGTTCTGAAGAGGGAAGAAAGGGTCAAAATGGACTTTTCTAAATCTTTGCTAAAAAAGGCATCCAAAAATTCAAACAGGTCGCTTTCCTTTTGGGTGATGCATACCTTTTTAACATCCTCAAGGGTGATTTCCCTTTCTGCATACAGAATTAACTTTTCCACCTCTCCCCTCAAAAATAGAAGGTCGTTGCCCGCTATTTCAAGAAGATAATCAAGTGCTTTTTCTTCTATCTTTTTCCCAGCTTTTTCCACCTTGCTTTTTACCATATCTCTTACTTTCCTCCTGTCTAACTTTTTTGCCTCCAAGAAATCTCCCAGTTCCAACAGTGTTTTGTAGGGTTCCCTCTGAAGGGTGGATTTATCCAGCTTTTCCTTTAGGACTATAAAAACCGCCTTTGTTTTCATCCGATTGGCTAAGCCCTTGATCAGCTTCGGGTCCTTTAGCTTTTTTAAGAGCTGTTCTCCCTCCTTTACTAATATCAGCTCCCTTTGACTTTTGGTAAAGAGACCGCTTTCACCCAAAAGATTAAGAAAGCCCTGAAGGTCCAGCTCAGACCCCCAAAGGACCCTTAAGGGTGCCAGTTCGGACAGCTTTTCCACAAAAACTGAGAGCAGGTAGTCCTCTTCAGAGTATATCAAGTTAAAGGGTTTGATCTTTTCTAACTTTAGCCCTTTTTGATATTCCAAAATGTTCATGATGGCTTCCAGATCCCTTTTTCTGTGATTATGGCGGTGATGTTCTCCGCGGGAGTTATGTCAAAGGCTAAGTGGAGGGCAGAAGACTCTTTTGGTGCAAACTGGCAGTTTTTGAAGGCTTTCACCTCCTCCTCGGGGCGTTCCTCTATGGGTATGTCCTCTCCACTCTCTATGTTTAGGTCTATGGTGGAGCTGGGTGCTACCACATAGAAGGGTATGTCGTGGACCTTTGCCAATACAGAGAGGGCATATGTGCCTATTTTGTTTGCCACATCTCCCCTCTTTGTGATCCTGTCCGCACCTACGATCACGCAATCCACGAGCCCCTTCTTCATCAAAAAGCCTGCGGTGGAATCGGTAATTATCTTGTGAGGGATGTTCTCTTTGCTGAGTTCCCACGCGGTGAGCCTTGAACCCTGAAGGTAAGGTCTTGTTTCATCTACCCAAACAAAAATGGATTTTTGGGAATAGTGGGCTTCTCTTATGACTCCAAGGGCGGTGCCATAGCCGGCGGTAGCCAAAGCTCCCGTGTTGCAGTGGGTAAGAATTCTGGCATTCTTTGGAATAAGCTCGTTTCCAAACTGTGCCATCTTTTTGTTTGCCAAGTAGTCTTCCTCTTCAATAGCCCTGGCGGTTGCCTCCAAGTCCTCCCCTCTCTCGTAGGCTTCCATCATCCTATTTAGGGCATAAAAGAGATTGTAGGCGGTGGGTCTTGTGTTTTTTAGCGTCTCATAGACCACCTTTGGGTCTTCCCCCTTCCTAACTCCCATCAAAAACCCATAGGCGGAAACGCAACCGATGGCGGGTGCCCCCCTCACCATCATATCCTTTATAGCCTGTGCAGTCTGAAGGTGGTCCTCCAAAACTACCCACTCCTCCGCCTCTGGGAGCTTTCTTTGGTCAAGGAGCAAAAGCTTGCCAGACTCCCACCTAAACGCTTTTATTTCCATGAGAATATTTTAATGGTGGAGGCGGAGGGAATCGAACCCTCGTCCGAGGTTCGCCCAGCTTTTAGGGCTTCTACAGGCTTAGCCAGTGCTCGCCTTTAACCATCCCTTGCCCACTGGCAAGCAGGGGAGTGGCGAGGCGTGTGCCTTTTCGGAGGGAGGACCACGCCAATCCTTCCCTCTTAGCAGGTGTCTATGAACCCATCTGACAGCCCACCCGCCAAGCCATCAGTGGGCCGCTGCCTCTATTAGGCAGCGAGGGCGAGTTCGCGCTCGGGAAGTGTTTTGAGTGGCTGTTAAGGTTGCCACCCTGCCTGCTTCCCTAAGCCTGCGAACCCCGTCGAAACCGTTCGCCCCCTTAGAGATATATATAAATATATCACTCCGCCAAAATCTGACAAGCCACTAGGTTTGGCATATTTTATTTAGATTATGCAGTTGAGGTTGAAAATCAGAAGGGAGCAGGATGGCAGAGTTTGGTATCAGTCCTTTGATGTGCCCTACGAGGAGGGAATGACGTTCCTCTCCGCCCTCCAGAGGATCAAGGAAAACCAAGATGAGACCTTAAGCTTTAGGCACTTTTGCAGGGCGGGAATATGTGGGACGTGTGCCATATACATAAATCACTTTCCAAAGCTTGCTTGCAAAGAGCAGGTGCTTCCTTATGTGCTCAGCGGGCAAGAGGTGCTCATTGAGCCCCTCAAAAACTTTAAAGTTATCAAGGATTTGGTGGTGGATCATGAGGTGATCCCTCAAAAGCTCAAAGAGCTCTCCCTCTGGGTAAAGGGCAGTCAAAAAGAAGTCCGAATAGACCCTCAGCTGAGCAAGAGCATAGAAAACTCCGCAGACTGTATTTTGTGCCTTGCCTGTCAGTCCTACTGTCCTCAGATTTTAGAAAGTGCCTACGCGGGTCCCCTCTTCTTTGCCAAGTTTTACAGGTTCCTTTTGGACCCAAGGGATAGCGAAAACAAAAAACGCCTAATCCAAGCTCTGGAGGGAAGGTTGTATCACTGCCTATCCTGTAATAAGTGCAACAATGTATGTCCAAAGGAAGTGGAGCCCGCCACCTTGATAAGGAGGCTCATGCTGGTGGATGTTGAGGCTACTTAACCTTTTGTTTGCCTTCTCCTTTGCCTTCTGCTGGACCAAGGAGGAGCTGAACGCTTTTGTTGAAAGGCAGGTAAAGGAAAAATTTGGCGAGGATGTTAGGGTTAATAAGGTTATTCTCCTTAACTGGGATGGAAAGGGAGAAGGTGCGCCAAAGGTGGAGCTTGATATGGAATACGGAAAGGTGCGAGCTTTTGCTTATCTTCAGTTTGAAGGGAATAGATACACTGCGGTGGTGGATGCCCTCTGGAGGGCAAAGCTCCTAAGGGCAAGGGAAGACATAAAAAAGGGAGAATTGCTCTCTTCGGAGCTCTTTGATGTGGAAGAGAGATGGCTCAAGAGCATTCCCAAAGACCTTCTCATAGACCCAAAGGAGCTAAAGGACTACAGGGCAAGCACGGACATTCCAAAGGGTTCAATACTGAGAAGGTCTGTTATGAAACTATCGCCAGCGGTAAATAGGGGAGACCTAATAAAAGTGATCTTTCGTAGCGGAAATATACAAATTGAGGGACAGGGAACCGCCTTGGATGTGGGACATGTGGGGAAGGTGGTTAGAGTAAAGACCTCCGGTGGAAAACTGCTTAGGGGCAAGGTTATAGACAGGGGTGTGGTGGAGGTTTTGGATTAGCTTATAATTTTCTCTTTATGAAGGACATAAAAGATTACAACCACACGGAGATTGAAAAAAAGCACGCCCAAAGGTGGTTCTCCCAAAAGCTCTATCACATAGAAAAGCCAAAGGATAAGTTTTCGGTGGTGATCCCTCCGCCCAACGTGACGGGCTCTTTGCATATGGGACACGCCCTCAACATAACCCTTCAGGATATTGTGTGCAGGTGGCAGAGGATGTTGGGAAAGGATGTGGTTTGGGTGCCGGGCTTTGACCATGCGGGCATAGCCACCCAGTATGTGGTGGATAAAAAGGTTCAAGAGGAGGGCAAAAACCGCCTTGAGATGGGAAGGGAGGAGTTTTTGAAGAGGGTTTGGGAGTGGGTGCCCATCTCCAGAAACACCATAAGGGAGCAACTTATAAAGCTCGGTGCCAGCGTAGATTGGCAGAGGGAAAGGTTCACCTTGGATGAGGGCTTTTCAAGGCTCGTCAGGTACGCCTTCAGAAGGCTCTACGAAGAGGGTCTCATATACAGGGGTGAGTACATAGTCAATTGGTGTCCAAAGGACCTGACCGCCCTCTCGGACCTTGAGGTGGAGCACGAAGAAGAAGAAGGAAAGCTTTACTATATAAAGTATCCCTTGGAGGATGGAAGCGGTTATATAACCGTTGCCACCACAAGACCCGAGACCATGCTGGGAGACACCGCG
>DAIUER010000022.1:0-333 GCA_036845005.1 Thermocrinis sp. | reverse complement strand
TGGCAGTCCATCCCGAGGACGAAAGATACAAGCACCTGGTTGGAAAGTACGCCATACTGCCCTTGGTAGGCAGAAGAATACCCATAATAGCAGACGAAAGGGTGAAGCCTGAGTTTGGAACAGGTGCGGTGAAGATCACGCCCGCCCACGACCCTTTGGACTTTGAGATAGGAAAGAGCCACAACCTTCCCATGGTTCAAATAATGGACCAATTTGCACGGATAAACGAGAATGGTGGAGAGTTTGCAGGCTTGGATAGGTACACCGCAAGGCAGAGGATAGTGCAAAAGCTGGAAGAGTTGGGACTCCTCGAGAGGGTGGAGAGCCACAGGC
>DAIUER010000021.1:0-10654 GCA_036845005.1 Thermocrinis sp. | reverse complement strand
TGGTGGGTTGCGACGAGGCGGGCAAGGGGGATGTTTTTGGTCCCTTGGTGGTCTGCTGTGCCCTAATTAGACCGGAGAACTTTCGCAAGGTCCTTGAGTTGGCACCAAAGGACTCAAAAAAGGTCAAAGACGGGGAACTTTTCAAAAAACTTCCCATGTTAGAAAGCTCTGTAGAGTTTTACTGCAAGGTTTTGGAACCTTTGGAGCTAAACCGCCTCCACAGGGAGGCAAAAAACCTAAACAGGATTTTAGATTGGGCATACAGGGAACTGATAGAAGAGATCCTTTCCAAGGAACCCTCCGCCAAGATCACGGTGGATGCTTATTCCCACCGAAATCCCTTTAGCAGTTTGGTATCCTTTGAACACAAAGCGGAGGAAAAGGTGGAGGTTGCCTGTGCCAGTATGAAGGCAAGGGCTGAGTTTTTGAGGTGGCTGCAAAAACACAACCTACCAAAGGGGGCAAGCAAAGAGGTAATGGAGCTTGCAAGAAAAATGAAGGATAAGGAAAGGTATCTAAAGGTTTTCTTTCTTTCTTAGCTGGATTTTGTCAAAGGTCTCGTAAAGAACGGGCAGTAGGAACAGACTGAGGGGAAGACCAGTAAAGATGCCACCTATGACCACCAGGGCTAAGGGCTTTCTTAACTCTGCACCGGCGGTAAGCCCCAGGGCTACGGGCAACAGTGCAGAAACTATGGTTACGGTGGTCATCAGAATGGGTCTTAGCCTTTCCCTTCTTGCCTGAAGGATGGCTTCCCTTGTTTGTAGTCCCTCCTTCCTAAGTTGGATTATTCTCTCAATGAACAGCACCGCGTCCCTGACTATGATTCCAACCAAAAGTATTACGCCAAAGTAGGAGGGAACGCTCAAAGAGGTGTTGGTAAGTATCAAAAGACCAAAGGCACCCATAACCGCCAAGGGCACCATCACGAGCACCGTAAAGGGATGCCTGTAGCTCTCAAAGAGGGATGCCAAAACCATATAAACGCCAACCAAAGCAAAGATGAGGGCAAAGCCGAGCCCCTGGAAGGAACGGGCAAACTCCTTCGCCTGACCGGTTGCCTCAAAGGTATAACCGGGGGGAAGGTTAGCCCTGAGCCATCCTTCAAGCTCCGCCACCGCATCCGCCAAAGACTTTTCGCCAGAAAGGTTGGCAAAAAAGGAAAAAGAATACTGCCTGTTGTACCTGTTTAGCACCTGATAGCCGGTGGTTTCTTGCACCTCCACCACCTCCGTTAAGGGCACCAACTCGCCCCTAAAGTTCTTCAGATAGACCTTTTTTAGGTTTTCTGTGCTCTGCACAAACTCGGGGACCGCCTTTACGTAAAGGTTGTAGCTCTCGGAACCGAGCTCGTAGGTGCCCAGCTGAAATTTACCAAAGAGGACTTTAAGGGTGTTGGAAACCTGCTCCACGCCCAGCCCAAGGTCTGCCAGTTTTTCCCTCTTTACCTTCACATGCACTTGGGGTTCGTTTAACCTCAGGTCTGTGTCTATGTCCCTGTAGCCTGTCTTTCCTCTGAACTCCGCTATTAATCTTTCCGAGATCCTCTGGAGTTCCTCTATGTCCGGACCTTTTATTACATACTGCAGGTCCACCTGCCTACCGCCCGCAGGACCCACAATGCCCGCAGAGTCCACGCTTACCCTGATGTCCTTTATCTTTGCCAACTCCCTCCTCATCATCTCCATCACTTCCCTTTGGTGAGGTCTTTTACCCCTATCCACCAGATAGACAAAGGCTAAACCACCGTTGACGGTAGGTCTGCCCGCCACCCCCTGCCCCATAGCCAAGCCGAAACGATCCACATAAGGATTTTTTCTGATGACTTCCTCCACCTCTTTGGTTTTTTGCTCTGTATATTCAAAGGAGGAACCTACGGGCGTTTCAAACCTTACCAAAAACCTCCCCTCATCCACCAGAGGGAAGAACTCCTTTTTTACCGCCTTCAAAAGCTGAAAGCCAATTAACACACTTACAAGAGAAAGACCCACCACCACTAGCTTGTGCTCCAAGGACCACCTTAAAAGCCTGTCAAAGAAAGCCTCAAAGCGGGCGTAAGCCCTCGTAAATGGGTTTTCTTCTCCTACCTTGTCCACAAGACGGGCAACAGCCATAGGTGTAAAGCTTATGGCTACCAAATAAGAGAGGGCTATGGCTACGATCAAGGTTAAAGCAAAGCTCCCAAAGAGCTTACCCACTACACCCTTCAGAAACACTATGGGAATAAACACGATCACCAAAGAGGCTGTGGATGCAAGGAGGGCAAAGACCACCACACGGGTCCCCTTTATTGCGGACTCCATAGGCGACAGCCCTTCTTCCTTTCTCTTTCTGTATATGCTCTCTAACACCACTATGGCGTCGTCTATGACTATGCCAACAGCCACCGCAAGGGCAAGCAACGTAAAGGTGTTCAAAGACTGCCCCGTTTGGTACAGGAAAAAGACCGTTCCCAAAAGGGTTATTGGTATGGCAAATATGGGCACAAAGGTTAGCCTTAAGCTTCCAAGGAAGAAATAGACAACCACCGCAGTTAAAAGGCTTCCTATGATGATCTCCTCTATGGCTGCCCTGACGCTTTCTTTAACGAAAATGCTTGAATCAAAGTTAATGTCCATACGCATGCCTGGGGGCAGTTGCCTGTTCCACTCCTCCATTCTCTGCTTGATCCTGTCTGCGGTTGCCACCGTGTTGGTTTTTGACTGCTTGTATATGATAAGGGCAACCGCCTGCTCTCCCATGAACCTTGCCATTCCCCTCTTTTCATCCTCTCCAAACTCCGCATAGCCAACATCCCTAAGCTTCAAGCCCGGGGTGATAGCTACCTCCTCAAGCTCCTTTGCATCCTTTGCCTTGCCATACAACCTTATTATGTATTCCCTCTCTTTGCCGTAAATAGCACCTGCGGGTGCTTCCAGATTGTTGTTGGCAATGGCTTCTATGACCTCCTGGATGGAGAGGTTCCTCGAGTATAATTTCTGTGGGTCTATCCTAACCCACATCGCGTTGTCCCTAAAGCCTCCCAAATCCACCTGTCCTACGCCATCTATCCGCTCAAAGTCCCTTTTTATGACCTTGTCTGCCCAGTAGGCTAAGGTCTGATAGTCTGCGGTTTTTGAGTGAAGCAAAATTGCCATTATGGGTGCCAAGGAGGTATCCACCTTTCTGACCACGGGCGGGTCCACACCCTCTGGGAGCCCTCTCATAGCCCTTTGAACCGCATCCCTTACCTCCTGCGCTGCCACATCTATGTCCTTCTCAAGGGAAAAGGAGATGGTTATCCGGGATGCGCCAGAAAAACTCTGAGAAGTTATGGCTTCTATACCGCTTATGGTGGATATTTGGTCCTCTATTACCCTCGTTACGTTCACATCCACCACGCTTGGGTTTGCCCCCGGGTAGGTGGTTACTATTGAAACAGTGGGAAAATCCACATCGGGCAGTCTGTCTATGGGAATATTTCGCAGTGAATACAGACCCAAGAGGATAAAAGAGATCATAAACATCCAGGAGGTGACGGGTCTGGCTATGAAAAATTTATACATAGGGCTATTATAACCGACCGACCAGTCGGTATATTAGAGTTCTATGAGCTTTAACACCTCCTCCAAAACTGGTGGTAAGTTTATGGGCTGTTGGCATACCTTCATGGCGGTGTCTGGGTCCTTTAGTCCATTGCCCGTCAGGGTGCATACCACCACCTCACCCCCTTTAAAGAACCCTTCCCTGCAGAGCTTTATTAAACCCGCTACCGATGCGGCGGAGGCAGGCTCGCAGAAGATCCCCTCCTTTGAAGCCACCAACTTGTAGGCGTAAAGTATTTCATCATCACTAATCGCATCAATGAGCCCTCCCGATTCCCTTGAAGCCTGCAGTGCAGATTGCCAGCTGTATGGGTTTCCGATCTTTATGGCGGTGGCTATGGTCTGTGGGTTTTTTATTGGGTAGCCCTTCACTATGGGCGCCGCACCCTCCGCTTGCCATCCCATCATCTTGGGCAGTTTTTCAATCTTTCCCCTTTGGTAATACTCCTTGTATCCCTTCCAGTAGGCGGTGATGTTGCCCGCGTTGCCCACGGGTATAAAGTGATAATCGGGTGCAAAGCCGAGGGCATCGCAGACCTCAAAGGCTCCCGTCTTTTGTCCCTCAATGCGGTAGGGATTTACAGAATTTACCACCTCCACCGGCAAAATCTCCCCAAGCTTTCGGACGATCTCCAAGGCGTCGTCAAAGGTCCCCTGAAGGGCGAGCACCTGTGCCCCATAGATCACCGCCTGAGAGAGCTTTCCCAACGCTACCGCACCCTTCGGCAAGAGCACATAAGCTTTGAGCCCAGCCTTTGCAGCGTACGCAGCGGCAGAAGCGGAGGTGTTCCCCGTAGATGCACATATAACTGCTTTCTTTCCTGCCTCCACCGCCTTGGAAATAGCCAAGGTCATGCCCCTGTCCTTAAAGGAACCCGTAGGGTTTAGCCCCTCATACTTTAAGAATATCTCCCCCTTAAAGCCGACCTCCCTTGCCAAGTTTTGGGCGTGCACCAGGGGAGTGTTTCCCTCATAGAGGGTGATGACAGGAGTGTTTTCATTCACTGGCAGGTATTCCCTGTAATGGTGTATGATACCTTTCCAATAATCCATGAGCAGGCTACACAATAATTATAACCCGTGATAATATTGTCCTAATGGCTAAGCCCCTTTTGGTTTTGGGCAGAACCCACTCACTGAAGGCGCTTTTAAGAAGGGCAAGCCTCCATACTGTCTGCGAAGAATCACGATGTCCCAACATTTCCCAATGCTTTGGCTCCGGCACTGCCACCTTTATGATCCTTGGAAATCAATGCACTAGAGCTTGCAGTTTTTGCAACTTAAAGAGGGGAAATCCAGAGCCCTTGGACCCAGAGGAGCCCTACCGCCTTTTGGAGGCGGTTAAGACTTTAAACCTCAGGTATGTGGTGATCACCTCTCCCACCAGGGATGACCTGGAAGACGGTGGGGCAGGACAGTTTGCCAGATGCATAAGGGTCCTAAAGGAGAACATCCAAAACATCAAGGTGGAGGTGCTCGTGCCCGATTTTGGTGGCTCTGACCAAGCCCTAAAAACTGTCCTCATGGCGGAGCCCGATGTATTAGCCCATAACGTGGAAACGGTGCCAAGGCTATATCATAGGGTCAGAAAGGGCGCTGATTACCAAAGAAGCTTAGAACTTTTAAAAAGGTCAAAGGAATTCAACCCAAACATCATAACCAAGTCCGCCCTCATCCTGGGCTTTGGAGAAAGGGAGGAAGAGATCGTGGAAGTTATGAACGATCTAAGAAGGGTGGGGTGTGATGTGCTAACCATTGGGCAGTATTACCAACCTTCCAAAAGGCATCACCCAGTGGTTAAGCTTTACACCCAAGAGGAGTTTGAAAGGTTAAAAGAGATTGCCCTTAGCCTTGGTTTCAGTCGTGCCTTCAGTGGTCCCAATGTTAGGAGCTCCTACATGGCAGAGAGAGTGTTTTATAATTATCTTTAATGGTAAGCTTAGAGACTGATTACATCTACTTTGCAGAGTTGGAAATGCTCCTAAATTATAGGGTGGGCTATCCTAACTTTATCCTTTCCTTGAGGGAGAGGATCTATCAGGAGGGTTTGGAAGAAAGCCCTTATGTGATCAAGGCGGACAGAAAGCTCTTTCAAAACGTGCATAAGTTCATAGAGCTCATGGAATCCAGCGATGAGCCCTTGGAGGACGATGAAAGCCAGCCCATAGAAAAGTGGTGGTGGCATTTGCACAAGGTTGCAAAGGGCAAGTATCCGAGCCTAAAACTAAAGGAATATCTAAGGGAAATTTATAGGAAGAGGAGAAAGCACTGGAGACAAAAAAGCAGAGAAAACCACCTTTTGCTGGAGGACCTGAAGAGCAAGCCCAAGTATCTTTCCTTCCTATGGAAGAGATAAAAAGGCTCAGGGCTGAAATTGATGTAATAGATGAAGAGATCCTCAAGCTACTCAATAGAAGGGCAAAGCTTGCCAAGTTCATCGGGGAAATAAAAAAACAGCTCAACTTGGAGATCCACTCGCCGGAGAGGGAAAGGGAGGTTGTAGATAGACTGGTGAAACTGAACAAAGAACTCTATGGGGAAGAGTTTCCCTCTGAGGCGATAAAGCATGTCTTTAGGGAGGTGATGTCCGCGTGCCTTTCTTTGGAAAAGGAGCTAAGGGTTGCATACCTTGGACCAAAGGCAACCTTTACCCATCAAGCAAGCTTGGAACACTTTGGACTTTCTGCCTATTATGTGCCCGCCCCCACCATAAGGGATGTTTTTATAGAGGTTGAAACAGAAAGGGCAGATTACGGCGTGGTTCCAGTGGAAAACACCACAGAGGGGGTAGTCAATTACACCTTGGACATGTTCTTAGAATTTAGCGTCAAGATCGTGGGGGAGGTGGTAATACCCATAAAACTGCACCTTCTTTCAACGGGCAGGGGCTTGGAAGAGATAAAGGAGGTCTATTCCCACAGGCAGGCACTTGCCCAGTGCAGAAACTGGCTTGAAAAGAACCTACCTTATGCCAAGCTAATAGAGACCGACAGCACCGCAAGGGCTTGCGAGATCGTTTTGGAAAAGGAAGGAAGCGCCGCAATAGCCAGCGAGGTTGCCTCTTACACCTATCACTTAAACATATTGGCGGAGAATATCCAAGATCACCTCAACAACTACACGCGCTTTTTGGTGCTTGGCAAAAGGGACATGAAGAGAACGGGCAAAGATAAGACCAGCCTTCTCTTTGCGGTCAGGGACGAGGCAGGAGCCCTTTATAAAGCCTTGGAAAGTTTTTACAGATACGAAGTAAATCTTACAAAGATTGAATCAAGACCATCAAGGAAAAAGGCTTGGGATTATGTCTTTTTTGCAGACCTGGAGGGACACCTTGAGGACGAGAATGTGAGATTAGCCCTTGAGATGCTAAAGGAGAGAACCCAGATGGTAAAGGTATTAGGCTCTTACCCCAGGGCTATCACTGAAGAGGGCTAACTCTCTGAGCATTTTTCTCTTGTGCTCTTCACCCAGGGCGGGTTCAAGGTAAGTGCCATTCAACCTCAAGCCCACTGGCGTGCCCCTTTTTGAATACTCCAAGACCAGATAGGCTAACTTTGAAAGCTTATCCTCTAAGCCACCATCCACCATATCCAAGCTCAGAACCACCGGAGGGCTCTCCTCCGCTAAAAAGTCCTTAACATAGAGCTTCCCAACCTTTGCGGACAACTTCCAGTGGATGAGCTTTACGGGTTCTCCCATATACTCCCTAACAGACTGAAGATGCTCGTAGCCCCTTTTTCTTCCAAAGGTTAGCCATTCTCCCCTCTGCAAACCCTCCACCCTTATATTCTTTGAAACAGCCATGGGATAAGGATAGACCACCAAGTTTACGGGAACATCCGTGTGGAAGAACCTCTCAAAGAGTCCTACGGGAAAGGAGGAGGAAACCCTAACGGATATCTTGTCATAGTAGCCCCTCTTTGGAAACTTTAAGGTTATAGAACCTACCTCCTCCTTTTTCAGGATGGGAAAGAAAGCCCTTGAGCCCTGAGCCTCCACCAAAAGGGTAAAGGAGGGAAACCTCTTTTGATTTTTTAGGATGAGTTTAAAGTTCTCAGCCCTTTGGGCAAAAACTTCCTTGGGTGGGATAAGCTCAAGGCTCAAACCCCTCAGGTTGTAAAGGGAGAGCATGCCCGAGAGTAGCATAAAAGAGAGCAAAAAGGAGACCACCAAATAGAGCAAATTGTTTGAGGTATTTACCGCAGATACGCCGAGGAATATGGTCACTCCCGTGAAAAAGATGCCCGCCCTATTGACCTTGACCCTGTATCTTTGAACCATCCTTGGCAAAATAGGAGAGCATCTCTATGGGCAATGGTATAAGAACCGTGTTTCCGGGTTTTGAGACCACATTCTGTATGGTTTCTAAATATCTAAGCTGTAAGGCTAAAGGCTGGGACGCAAGGATTTGGGCTGCATCTGCCAACTTCTGCGCTGCTTGGTATTCTGCCTCTGCGGTTATGATCTTTGCCCTCCTTTCCCTTTCCGCCTCCGCCTGCCTTGCCATAGCACGCCTTAGCTCCTCCGGAAGGTCAATCCTTTTGAGCTCCACCGCTACAACCTTTACACCCCAAGGGTCCGTTTGTCTGTCTATGAGCTCCTGAAGCTGTAAGTTTAGCTTTTCCCTCTCCGAGAGAAGTTCATCCAGCTCCACAGAACCGCAGACGCTCCTGAGGGTAGTTTGGGCTATCTGGGAGGTGGCATACAGATAATTTTCCACTTCCACTATTGCCCTTACCGGGTCCACTACCCTAAAATAAACCACCGCATCCACGCTAACAGACACATTGTCCTTTGTGATGATGTCCTGGGTGGGCACATCCAAGGTGACAGTCCGAAGGTCCACCTTTACCATTCGGTCTATTATGGGAACCAGTATAAAGAGACCCGGTCCCTTGGCACCTATGACCCTTCCCAAACGGAATATAACCGCCCTCTGATACTCGGGCACGATCTTTAAGGCAGTAGCCAAAAAGATAACCACCAGTATGGCTATTACTATAAGTGGTGAAAAACCCATGACTAAACCTCCCAAAATTTTTAAAGCCTCTCCCCCAAAGATGGAGAGGAGGACAATACCTATAAAAATTATAAAAGGTATAAGGTCAAGGATGCCCTTCATTTCAAACCTCCGTTCCGCCTAAGGTTAAGGACTTAACCCTTATGGTGGGTTGGGCGTCTGAGACGGGCACCCCCTGTCCGTCTTTACCGCAGGTGCCAATGCTCCAACCCAGGTTCCATCCCACTCCGTCCACATCCTGAAGAACCTTTGGACCGTTGCCTATCAAGGTGGCAGACCTTATGGGATAGGTGATCTCTCCGTTCTCTATCATATATCCCTCCATGATCTCAAAGACAAAGTCTCCGGTCACCGTATTCACCTCTCCTCCACCCATTTTAACCACAAAAACACCCTTTTTTGTATCCCTTATTATATCCTCCGGGTTATCCTTACCGGCAGCTATGTAGGTGTTGGTCATACGCACCATGGGGATGTGGGCGTAGCTTTGCCTTCTGCCGTTTCCTGTGGAGCTTTTACCCTCCCTCATGGCGCTTAGCCGATCATACATATATCCCACCAAGTAGCCCTTGTCTATAAGAACTGTCCTTTGAGAGGGCACCCCTTCGTCATCCACCACAAAGTGTCCGTTCTTTCCTACAATAGAGCCATCGTCTATAACGGTGATCAGCTCGCTGGCAACCTTTTGTCCTAACTTTCCCTTATAAACAGAGAGCCCCTTTTGCACAAGGTCTGCCTCAAAGCCATGCCCAACCGCCTCGTGGATCATGGTTCCACCTGCTTCTCCCGAAAGCACCACAGTAAATTGCCCCGCAGGGGCAGGCTTTGCGGAAAGCATCAAAAGCGCCCTCTTGGCGGACTTTTCCGCCACCAGCTCTGGAGGTGTTTCTTCAAAAATTTCAAAGCCCTTTGTGCCACCCACAGACTCATAACCCCTCTGTAGAGTGCTTCCATCACTTGCCACTACCTCCACAAAGAAAACCACCCTCTTTTGTATGTCCTCCGCCCGTTCACCAAGGGAGTTTATGACCATTATGTCTCTGGTTTTGTCCATAAGGACTGCGAGCACCTGCTTGATCTTATCTCCGTAGCTTCTTGCCTTCTGGTTAGCCCTGTGCAAGAGCTCCGCCCTGTAGCTCAGGCTCATCTCATCCGGGTCTATCAGAGTTAAAGTCCAGCCCTTTATGTACCTCTTGCCTATGGCTACCGGTCCATGCCCTTGCCCCCTTGCCAATGTCTTTGCAATCTCCAAAAGGTTTTCGTAGGTGATCTCCGTGGTGTAGCCGTAATAGGTTTTCCCTTCCTTTATTAGCCTTATGCCAACGCCCTCCTCTTCTCCCCACTGAACCTTGTCAATCTTGTTGTCTTCTAAGTGCATCCGACAAGTGCGGGACCGCTCATAGAATATCTCCCCATACTCTCCACCCTGGGAGAGCAGGTTAGAAAGTATATAGCCCGCCTTTTCCTTTATAAGTTCCTTTGCGTTCACGACCAATACCTCCCAAAGGTTTCTAAGGGTATGTTGGGCTCTGGGTTTATGTCCTCTGGGGCGGTAATGCCCCTTTTGAACCTCTCAATGCCCGCATAGGCGATCATCACCGCGTTATCGGTGGATAGCCTTGGATGGGGTATGTATGCGGAGATTATACCCTTTTCTGTGAGTTTTTGAAATCTTTCTCTGAGCTCGCTGTTAGCAGATACGCCCCCTACCACAGCAACCCTCTTTACACCCGTAAGTTCCACTGCCTTTAGGAGCTTTGCCTCTAAAACGTCCAAAACCGCCCGCTGAAAGGATGCAGAAAGGTCCTCTTTGGAATAGTTCCCACCTTCTACGATCTTTCGGACTGCTGTTTTTAGCCCACTGAAGGACATGTTCAGACTAAGATCATCAATCATTGGTCTTGGCAAAGGATAACGAGGCTCTCCCTGCTTTGCCAAACGGTCAATTATGGGACCTCCCGGGTATCCAAGTCCCATGAGCCTTGCAACCTTGTCATAACTTTCGCCAACCGCGTCGTCCAAAGTGCCACCCAATAACTTGTATTTGCCA
>DAIUER010000020.1:0-10923 GCA_036845005.1 Thermocrinis sp. | reverse complement strand
CAGAAAGCTACATATTCAACGGATGGGTTTATAACGCAAGAAAGAAAATGGGCGAGGTGTTGGCACAGGAGGATGAACTGATTGCGGATGTGGTGGTGCCCGTGCCAGACTCGGGCTTAGTGCCAGCCCTGGGCTACTCTCAGAGAAAGGGCATTCCCTTGGAGCTTGGGCTGATCAGAAACCACTACGTGGGAAGGAGCTTTATTGAACCCACCCAAGAGCTGAGGAACATAAAAGTGCTCATGAAGTTAAACCCAAACCCGGCGGTCCTAAAAGGAAAAAAGGTGGTGGTAATAGATGACTCTCTTGTGAGGGGAACCACCTCCAAAAAGATCGTGGGCATGTTAAGAAAGGCAGGGGCAAAAGAGGTGCATATGCGTATAGCATCTCCTCCGGTTATCGGTCCCTGTTATTACGGCATAGACACACCCACAAAGGAAGAACTTATAGCTACAAAGTTCAGCGTCCAAGAGATTGCAGAATTTATAGGGGCAGACTCCCTTAAGTATCTATCTTTGGAGGGACTTAAAAGCTGTGTGGAAGACCCAGAGGACTTTTGCACCGCCTGTTTTAGCGACCAGTATCCTTTGGAGGTAAAAGAGGAGGTTCAGAGGATAAGGTAGATACAGCGTCCTTTATAACTCTTATGGTCTCAAGGGCTCTTCTCAGATCCTCTAAGGGAAGCATGTTTGGTCCGTCCGAGAGGGCTCGGTCTGGGTCTGGATGCACCTCCATAAAAATACCATCGCATCCCACCGCCACCGCTGCCCTTATCAGAGGTAAGACAACCTCCCTCTGACCCGAAGACCTATCGCCAGCACCACCCGGCAGTTGCACGCTGTGGGTGGCATCAAAGATCACCTTGGTGAATTGGGACATGATCACCAAACTTCTGAAATCCACCACCAAGTTGTTGTATCCAAAGGATACGCCACGCTCTGTGATGTAATAATCCACCGCACCACCCGCCTTTAATTTCTCCACCACATTCTTTGCATCCCAAGGTGCCATAAACTGTCCCTTTTTCACGTTCACAGGCTTTCCACTTTTGGCACAAGCTAAAACCAGATCCGTCTGCCTGCTCAAAAAGGCAGGAACCTGCAACATATCCACCAACTGGGCAGTAGGTTCCACCTGCCAAGTTTCGTGCACATCGGTGGTAGTCTTTAACCCAAACTCTTTTTTTACCTTCTCAAGGACCTTAAGCCCCTCCTCCAGACCGGGACCTCTGAAGGATCTTATGGAAGACCTGTTAGCCTTATCAAAGGAGGATTTAAAGTAAAAGTCAAACTCAGGAAACTCCAAGGAGAGCCTGCTGAGTTCCTCCGCCACCCTAAAAACCACATCCTCGTTTTCTATAACACAGGGACCCGCAATTATTAGCATGAAAAAAATTATAAGCCCCCGCAGACGCAGGGATGGAGCTTACTGAATTTCTATCTTTGCCTCTTTGGAGGTCTTTTCTTTGGGAAGCCTTATTTCCAGAACGCCATCCTTGAACTCCGCCTTTACGCCCTCAAGCTTGACCTCCGCCGGCAGTGCCACCACCCTCTCAAACTTTCCATAGACTCTTTCCACCCTATGGTAGGTTTCCGTCTTCTCTTCCTTTTCCTCCTTCTTCTCTCCTCTTATGATGAGGCTGTTGTCCCTTACCAGCACTTCCACATCTTCCTTTTTCACACCGGGCAGTTCTGCCTTTACCACCACCTCACCGTCCGTTTCATACACATCCAACGCAGGGGCAAAAAACCTTTCCGCAGGCTCCTCCTTGGCAATAAACTCTTCCATGAGCCTGTCAAACTCTCTCCTTATCCTTTCAAGCTCCTCAAAAGGACGCCACACTAAAAGTCCTCTCCTCATGGCTATCACCTCCTTTATAGGTTTTATATGAATAAAATTTAGTATGCTTTTATCAAATGTCAAGGGGTAAAACTTCTTCGCCCACCGCGTAGGGTGCTACCACCCATGCAAAAAGTTGATGTCCTCGCCAAAAACTGGTTTATAATAGAAACAAGGTTTTTGAGGGTTCCAATGGGACCCTTGTTCAACTTGGCAACTGAATATGCTTTAGTGTGCCCTTCTGGTGGGCTGTTTCAATTTTGAGAGGGTTAAAACTTTGATTTTCAAGCTTTTTAGGAGGCAGTCTCACCGTAAAGTCGTAATTATGTAATGCCGTAATGCTGTAATTATGGTCAGTGGCGGAAAGCATTGGAAGACAAGGACTTAAATTTGATAATAACAGACTCAACTTTGCATAATCTCGGATTTCGGAAAACTAACTTCATTTGAAAAGGGTGTCCCCTTGACAAAATGATTGATATGTCTTATTTTAGTTAATGTGGTGATTTGAGGTTCCGAGCCCACCGTGTGGGATGGCGATCAATCTCAAGGTCTATCACCCACTCGGGCGTTAGCAGTTCCGAGCCCACCGTGTGGGATGGCGATCGGTTAGCCCGAGGTAGAGGTAGTCATCCGGGTGTGCGTTCCGAGCCCACCGTGTGGGATGGCGATTTCTTAGGCCTCCACCACGCCGAAGGGTGGGGAGGGTTCTAAGCCCACCATGTGGGATGGTGACTTGATGTAGCCTTCACTTGCCCCACTTCTCCCAGTTGTTCTAAGCCCACCGCGTGGGATGGCGACAAAGCAAGGCATTTATGGTCAAAAGTTTGAGAACTAAACCGTTCTAAGCCCACCGTGTGGGATGGCGACCAACGAGAACGGTGGAAGACGTCCAAAGCACGGAAGAACCTGTCCCAAGCCCACCGCGTGGGATGGTGTGGGACTATAACGCCCGTGTGAAAAGTTAGCATCTTATTAAGTGCATTCCTTTATGCAAAAAGGGTGGAGTAAAATATTAGCCCTATGCCCGTTTTAGTGGAGCTTAGCTTTAGGCTAAAGGAAGTTCCGGAGGTTCTATACCCTGCCGATGTGCATGGTCTTTTTTTCAATCTCTTTGAGGAAAGCGTAGCGGAAAGGTTGCACAGGGAACCCAAAAAGCCCTTTAGCATAAAAGGTTTTTCTTTGGAAGGTTCTACCCTAAGGCTTGAGCTTGCCCTCTTGGAAGACAAACTCTACCCTGCCCTAATTCATGGCTACTACTTTCCCAAAAGGGACCTACACCTAAGAGGCATCCCCCTTAGTCCCATAAAAGGCAAAGGATTAAAGGAGAAAAAAGCCCTAAGCTACCAAGAGCTTTTGGAGACGGAGCCCCACAGGAAGCTACAGATGGAGTTTTTTAGTCCCACTGCTTTTAATAGGTTTAAGTTTGATTATCCCCTTCCGGAGCCACACTTGGTTTTTTACAACTTGGCAAGCCGGTGGAACACGTTCTCGGAATCCCCCGTAGAGATTTCGGAGACTGAGGTCCTGAAAAACACAATGATTTATGAGTTTGAGGGTGCCACCCAAGAGTTTATCATAGACCAAAAATTAAAAAGGGTGGGATTTGTGGGAAGGGTGGTATTTCTTGTAAAGGACCCAGAGGTAGCCCAAAAGCTTTCTGTCCTTGCCCTCTTTTCTAACTTTGCGGGCGTGGGAATAAAAACCACCATGGGAATGGGAACGGTTAAAGCCTCTCTAAAAGGAGCCATCCAAAGGTCAAGCCCTGAGAATTGACCCTTCTGGTTTTGTTAGTCTGTTCTCTTGCTCCGTTTTGAGTGGTTTTGAAGAATCTGTCAAAAAGTGCTTTGTCTTTGTCCTTCACTATCAACAACAGGGTAGTGCTCAAAATCCCCTCGTGCTTTCCTAACCTCAAAAGAACTCCACCAGTGTTTAGATGATTTTTTAGCCTTTTTAAATGCTCTGCTGTGTTTGACTGGCGATTTTCAAAGAACTTTATCTCCTCATCTAAAAGCTTTGAGTAAAACTTCCTTGAGCAATCTACTAAAAAGCTCCAAAAGGCGTTTTCTTCAGAAAGGTGTTTGCCTATTTCTGGGAGCTTTCTTTGAGTTTCCAAACCTCTGTAGGCGTTTTTGTTTATGTTTATCTCCATTTCAAACTCCACACCTTCCTTTAGTGCTTCGCAAGGGAATAGCGTTCTGTTGGAGCCTATAAGCTTGGGAACCTCCAGCCTCAGACTTTGATAGGGCAAGGGCTGACTGTCTGGAACAGAAAGGACTTTTAACACGTCAAACTTGGCATCTCTTTCACCTTTTGGATAGAACACAGACCTTTCCAACTCACCCTCTACATTGTTTTGTTCCCTCTGATCCTTTGCCCTTCCGCTGTTCAAGAGTTGTTTTACCTTTTCTATAACTGAATCGGGCTTATCCATAAACCAAGCACAGGCTATCAGGTGTCTTATGGAGCCCTTTAGCCCACTGCCGGGAATGTATGGACCCTCCAAGGTCTTTATAAACTCTTCCACCTGAGAAGAAGAAGGGTTAAGGCTTCCGTTTATCTCAAGCTCGTAGTTGGGCTCCAAAGTAAGCTTGAAGTTTCTCAAAAATTCCTCAAGGCTCAGGTTTTTACTTGTCTTAAACCAAAGGTAGGCGTTGTTTTTTAGCTGTGGGTTTGCGATCCTTTCAATGGTGGAGGTTATTCGGTCAAACTTATAGACCTTTAGCCTTCCCTTTTCCACCAAAAACTCAAGCCTTGAGATTTTCTCTCCGTTGCCTATATGAACAGGAGAAAGGACTTTAACACGCACCCTCATTTTTCCCACCTCGCAAAAAGCGGAAAGCCTATGCCGTATTGATAAACAGAGATGCTACCCTCTTTCAACACTTCCTTTATAACCCCATACCAATCCTTGGGAGTTTTTACCTGCACTTGGGAGCCGGGCGTAAGATAGCAGAAGGTGTTTTTCCAAACCCTCTTTGTCAAACCGTTTTCTACCGCTGGCTTTTGCACCTTTATGTCGTAAAAGCTGTTGTTTAGGTCAAATTCTGGGTCGTAAAAGCAATCGGACATCAAAAAAGCCCTTGTGCTTTTCTGGGATATGAACTCTTCCATACCCTCCGGCGGTTTTATCTCCTCAAGCCTGCACCTTCCCATCCCGGTGGTTTTGTTGCCACCAAGCTGAGAAAACTCAAGGCAAGCCTTAACCAAAGGTTCAAAGCTTTCATCAAAGAACTTTACGATAACTCCAAAGGAAGAGAGCCAAAGGGCTTCTTCGTTGTATAGCTCTCCACCTACGGTGGTCATGGTAAGGCGGTTTATGGAGGCGTGAGGGATAACGTCTTTATTTATCTGCGGTTTTTCTTCCTCAAAGCTTTCCTTGGGCTTTCTCTCCAAAATCTCCCTGAACACCTCCCAACTTACCCATTGAGCTTTTTTGAACTGTTTGTATTCTTTGTATTCCTCCACATTTTTAGGCGTCATGGGTATAAAGTGAATAGGGCGTGGGAAGATCCATCTGTCCCTTTTCCAAGGCAAAGGTGCAGAGATTATAAAGGGTGGTCTTCCTGTTTTGAACATTTCCAAAGTTTCTAAGAGCTTTTCTTCTGACTCAAGCCAGCGGATACCCCAGCATATTGCACCAAAGATAGTATTGGTGGTTGGAAAGCTCTTAAAAGGGCTGAGCGGTTTAAAAACAAAAGCCTTAAGCATTGAAAAGACCGCTGAGCTTTTGCTTTATGTTGCCATAATCTGCGAGTATGTCCTGCACGGTGGTTTTTTGAGTTAGCCTTTCCTCTACCCTTTCCCCAAAGTAGTATGCCTTTGTTCTGAGGACCACTTCTATGTTCTCAAACCTGACCTTACCCGAGCCCCTTGAACCATAACCACCAAGATAGTCATCCTCCAAAAGACGCATGCCCTCAAAGACCACCTTTAAAAGCTCTGGGTCCTCCTTTGCAAACAGATGAAAAGCCATCTCTCCAAAGAAAACCACTCCGGCGGGCACCCTTTCCACCTTCCTTGGGTTTGCCCGGGATGTGAGCCTGTTTATGGCGTTTTCCGTTTTGATCTCCGTAAAGATGTTTTCACCCAAGACGTCCTTTAGCTTTTGCATACTCTCCCAAGTGGGATAGGCATCAAAGACCCTGAGCCTTGGAGGTCCGGGCAGTTCGTTAAGCTTCAAACTTTCTATGGTTTTTGCATCTCCCGTGCCAAAGACCTTACAAACCTCACACCTTCCACAGACACAAGCTTTCCCTGCCCTTTCAACATCGTTGTTTGCTTTACTTATCATATAATCCACCCTTCCCTTAGCCCACTCCACCAAGGACCTTATTTTGCCCTTTAGGGAAGAGCCGGGTATGTAGGGTGCTCCCTCTGGTAGGTTGTTCCCTCTGCCGTCGTAGTTTTCTATCATCCCCAAGGTCTTTATAACCGGGTTGTCCGTGCCCCCTATGTCAAAGTTTTCTTTGGAGCCTCCCACCCTCAGACCGGTCAAAGCTTTCATGCTATACTTAATTATCACGGTGCCTTTGTAAGAAAACATCGCCCCACCTCCTTAAGATTTCTTAGAGTAGGCTACCATAGCCATTAAAAGTTCATAAGCCCTTTCAAAGGCTTTAGGGCTTTTGTGTCTTTCTATGTTATCAAAGAGTTTAAACATAAGGTCTTTGAAATCCTTGTCCAATACACCCCTTTCCGCCTGATATTCCAAAAGGGCATAGAGCTTGTATAACCTCCCCATAGCCTTCTCTAAGTTGTTGTCCTTTCTTAACCCATCCACTATTGCCTTAAACTCCTGAAAGACCTTTCTCAGTTGCACTGCGGTAATGTTAGCCTTCCTCACCACCGCCCTTGCGTATCCCTCTGGATGGAAAAGCTCCCTCTCGCTAAACTGAGTTATTTCCCTACTTCTTAGCTCCTGCTTTAGCCTTTCCAAGGGATTATCTTGACCACCCTGTTGATGCCTTCCGTTCATTTTTCACCCTCCTTTATTCAGTATATAACTTTTTTCCTTTGTTTTTTCTGACACGCCCCTCGTTTTCATCAAAACAAGCTTCAAAAGGAACTCCGCGTCATCCCTTATGTTGTAGTCGTTCTTTGGGTCAAGGATCAACTCCTCAAGTGCCCTTTGTTCATCTCCCTTTTTTATGTTCCTGTGGAGCTGGTAATAGAACATAGGATAAAACCTAAGGCTGACCTTTCCGTCCTTTTTGTATGCCCTCAGGAGGGTGTAAATTCTGTAAAGTAGCGTCCTGTGGTCTTTGGCATCAAATTCTTCCATAAAGGTGTTTAACCTATCCAAAGCATCTTTGAACTGTTCCCAAGACAAGGGATACCCCCAAAAGCTTATGCTGTTTTTATTTACTTTAGCAAAATCCTTTTCTTCCTCCGCCTCGTCTGCACCAAACCTTATGGGATAGGTTGGCTTTTGGAAAAAAACGCCCGCAGAGAGGGTGAAGCACTTGTTATAGCAGGTGTATTCAGTAAAGTCCTTTTCAATCTCCTTTGCCACCTTTAGGGCAATCTCCCAAGGAGCACAGAAAAACAAGTCATCCCCACCCGAATAGACCACATAAACCTTGTTTTTAAACTCTTCCTTTTGCAAAAGGGTGTTTATGTAGCCCGAAAAGAAAAGGTCTAAGCTCCTGCTCAGCGTTGCCACCCGAGAGATGGAATAGTCCTCCCTCAAACCTTGAGAGAATATAAGCCCCAAGTTATCCACGTCCATCTTTACAAAGGCTAAGAGTTTATAACCTTCCTCCTCCTCTTCCAGCATTTCTTCAAAGTCTTTTACAAGTATTTTTCCCTCTTTTTCTTGTGTGGGAACCGTGTTTGCCAAAAAGAAAAAGCCGTCTGCCTTGTCTTCAAAATCGGTGCGGTTCAAAAGTAGCAGGGTATCCTCCGGCAATGTATAGGGAATTTGAGCCTTAGAATACACAGAAACCCCACCTATGCCCTCAAGGTAAAAGTCCCCCATCTCCGGAGAAAACACCACATACTCAGCCCTGGGAATTTTTTCGCCCACCTCTTGGAAAAGTTCGCACCACTTACAGAAATCTTCCCCTTCTGGCTTTAGGCTTGCTTGGCAAGAAGGGCACATTTCGTAGTCATCCGGTCCCAAGTAATTGACTAAGCGGTCAAAGTTTTCCAAAACTGCGGAGAACTTTTGAAACTTTTTGCGTCCTGTTTCCTCATAAAGTTCATGAATCTTTTCTCCAAGTTCGTTCACTCCGAGTTCCTTTCCCGTAAACTTACGCCAACCCAAAACCACCCCCAAGTGTCCCCCAAACTCTTTAACCAAAACCTCATCCACCTTCCTTTGAAGCTCATCTAATTTTTGCTCCACACCCTCTTCGTAGCCAATTAAAAACTGAAACTTTCCGCCTCCTGCGTAGAGGAGATTGACCATAGGATAGCCAAGCTCCCGCAAAAAGAACCTACCAAGGATCACAGGAAGCACAGAAAGGAAAAAGCTTTTGCCCCTTAGCCTTTTGCCCACACCCTTCGTGTTAGAAAGCTGATACAAAAACCTTTGAATGCCCGTTATATCCCCCTCAACGAGCAAAAATTCCACCGCCTCCTGCCCATCTTTCAGCCTTTGGATGTTATAGTCCGTCCAAAGACCACTGACCAAAGCACTCACCACCCTCAAATGGTCAAAAAGGGATATGTCTGCGTAGTGTTTTGTCCCCCTCTCCTTGTCGTAGGTGGAAGCGGGCACGCACCAAAGGTATTTATAAAGCAAGTAATAGAGCTTTGTTAAAGTCTTTTCTGGCTCCCTAAAGTCAAGCTTTTGAAGTTGCCTTTTTAGGTTCTCAAAAAGCTCCTTGTATTTTTGCCTACCCTTCGCCTTCTTTTCCTCGGTGATCTCCACCGGAAAGAGGGTTTCTTTTTTTAGATCCAAGGGCTTTAGCTGGTATTCGTATTGGTCCAAACCACTTTGGCAGTATCCCTTCAAGCTCACCAAAGCCAAAACACTCTTTAGCCTCTTTTCTTCCCTTGATTGGCTCCCATACACCGCAGAACCTTCGTCCTCCCTTTTACTCCTTTCACTACTGGCACAGTGGTCTGCGATCTGCTGGGCTAAGTGATATAAATTCCCCGGCTCCGGCCTGTGGTGGTAAGAACCCGAAAGAATAAGCTCCTCCACCTCTTTGCTTACTTTCCCTTCCAAAAGCTCCTTTAAAAATTTGTAAGAATAAACCGCATGCGAATAACCAAACCGCCTCTTTTCCTCCTCCTCAGCCCTTCCTTCCCCCGACCTGTCTATGAGCTTGCCTATATCATGAAGTAGCCCCCCAACCGCAAGCCAAGTCCTGACCTCTTCATTTTCCATTATACCCCCTCGTGCATAATTTTATAAACATACGTGCCTATGAACTTGTGCAAAGCTAAGGTAAATGTTCAGGAAAATAGCCAAAAAACTGGTTTATAATAAAAATAGGGTTTTGAGGGTTCCTCTGGGACCCTTGTTCAACTTGGCAACTGAATATGGGTTAGTGTGCCATTTCGGTGGGCTGTTTTAATTTTGAGAGGGTTAAGGCTTGGATTTTCAAGGTTTTTGGGAGGTAGTATCACCGTAAAGCCGTAATTATGTAATGCTGTAATTATGTAATTATGGTCAGTGGTGGAAAGCGTTGAGGGACAAGGGTTTAAATTTGATAACAACAGACTCAACTTTGCATGACCTTGGATTTCGGAAAATTAACTTCATTTGAAAAGGGTGCCCTCTTGACAGAATTATTGATATTTCTTATTTTGGTTGATGTAGTCGTTTGAGGTTCCGAGCCCACCGTGTGGGATGGTGACATAATCAATACTACGGTATCTGCAATTAGGGTCGTCGCATTTGTGTTCCGAGCCCACCGTGTGGGATGGTGACCACGACTCGGCGAGTCTTATAAATTCTTGTGAAGGGGTTCCGAGCCCACCGTGTGGGATGGTGACGAGGGCATCCAGAGGACAGCCTGTATATATAGATAGTTCTGAGCCCACCGTGTGGGATGGTGACTATAGAACTTGAGGGAGGCTTTAAGCTGTTCTTTGTTCGTTCTAAGCCCACCGTGTGGGATGGTGACACAGAAATAGAACAACCCTCCTGCTCTCCTTACCTGTTCTAAGCCCACCGTGTGGGATGGTGACGTGAATGTAGAAGATTTCAATATAGCGCTGAGAAACTGTTCCGAGCCCACCGTGTGGGATGGTGACGCTTGTTGCTTCATGGCTAACCTCCTTTGAAGTTTTTTTGTTCCGAGCCCACCGTGTGGGATGGTGACTTCGCTACCCTAAATCTTATAAAGGAATATAGTTCTGGCAAGTTCCAAGCCCACCGTGTGGGATGGTGACCAGAACATAGCGGGATGCTTTGTCTTGGGAACCAAAGCGTTCCAAGCCCACCGTGTGGGATGGTGACTTTCCTTAACCCTCACCTTTATTACCCATCCTCCATCCGTTCCAAGCCCACCGTGTGGGATGACGACATGGGCACAAACCACACCCATAAAAACTTACCATCCCGTTCCAAGCCCACTGTGTGGGATGGAGACAGGTCTAAAAACCTTGTTCCCTGTTTTGCTACGAGGACCGTTCTAAGCCCACCGTGTGGGATGGTGACTAAGAATCCATCTGCCCTTTTCCTGAACAAACACTGACGAGTTCCGAGCCCACCGTGTGGGATGGTGACAATAACTTCTTCATAGCTAATTACTTTCCAATTAACTGTTCCGAGCCCATTGCGTGGGATGGCAACTATTCCTTAACACACAGAAGTAGAAGCACAGCTTCAGCTTTTGTTCTAAGCCCACTGCGTGGGATGGTGACTAAATCTCATCCGCTATCTCAAATGCCCTAACCCAGTTCCGAGCCCACCGTGTGGGATGGTGACCACGGGGGAGAACGAACGGTTATTCAGTGGGGTAGAAGTTCTGAGCCCACCGTGTGGGATGGTGACTTTGCAAAACAACATCTGCACAGGCACGATAACACCTGTAGGTGCAACGCCAAGCGTGTGCGATGGAGAGCATAACCCTTACCTTGGCTCTCATAATGCCATATATTGGTTCCGAGCCCACCGTGTGGGAT
>DAIUER010000019.1:0-11096 GCA_036845005.1 Thermocrinis sp. | reverse complement strand
AGGGTCTTGGATGCACTCGGGCGGGTGTGATAGAGACCACTTTTAAAGAGGAAACGCAGAGAAAGACCCCTCGGAGATACAAAGGTGGTTAAAGTTGCCCTGGTGGGCTACACCAACGTGGGAAAATCCAGTCTAATGCAGGCTCTGACGGGAAGGGAGACCTACATACAAGACATGCCCTTTGCCACCTTAGACACAAAGACCTCCGCCAAATTCCTTTTCCCAGACATCAAAATACTTATTACAGACACGGTAGGGTTCATAAGAAAGCTACCTCCGGAGCTTATAGAATCCTTCAAGGCAACCTTGGAGGAGGTCCAAGAGGCGGACATACTTTTGCATGTGATAGACATCTCGGACCCAAAGTGGTTGGAAAAGGTCAAAGTGGTGCAGGGCATTCTCAGGGAGCTTTCTGCGGAGGACAAGCCCACCATATACGTCTTTAACAAGGCAGACAAGGTGGTAAGCAAGGAGGAAGACATAAAGCTTTTGACGGAGCCCGCCTTTTTGGAGGGTAGGTCTGTGGTGATCTCCAGCAAGCTTGGGTGGGGGCTTGGAGAAGTTTTAAAGGCTATAAGGGAAAAGGTGGAAGAACTGGCGGGAGCGAGCCTATGAACCTGGTGATTTTAGGTGCCCAGTGGGGCGATGAAGGAAAGGGAAAGGTGGTTGCTTTGCTTTCGGAAAATTACGAGGTGGTGGTGCGCTACCAAGGGGGTAGCAACGCGGGGCACACAGTAGTCATAAACGGAGAAAAGTTTATCCTGCACTTGCTACCCACGGGCATACTGCACCCTCACACGGTGGGCGTCATAGCCCAAGGTATGGTGGTTGATTTGGAGCTCTTGGTAAAGGAGATCAAAGATATAGAAAGCAAGGGACTAAGAGTAAGGGACAGGCTATTTATAAGCGACAGGGCACACTTGGTGCTTCCCTACCACAAGGTTCTGGATTCTCTTTTGGAGAGAAAGGGGAAAATCGGCACCACTTTGAGGGGCATAGGTCCCGCCTACATGCTAAAGTACGCAAGAAAGGGCATAAGGGTCTGCGACCTTTGGGACAAGGACCGCTTTTACTCTTTGGTGAAGGACAACTTGGAGTTTGTGGAAGAGCTCTGTAAGAAGGTCTACTGCGAGAACTTTGAACTAAAGATAGAAGAGGTAATAGATCGTAGCCTTGAAAACTTTGAAGAGGTCAAAGACTGTGTAATAGACACCTCCCAGTATCTTCTTGAGAAGCGAGAGGGTATACTCTTTGAAGGTGCCCAGGGAACCCTTTTGGATGTGGATATTGGAACATACCCTTACGTGACCTCCTCCAACTCCTCCGCTTTGGGGCTCTCTGCGGGAACGGGACTACCACCAAAGTTTTTCTCCAACGCCAAATTTTACGGAGTTTCTAAGGCTTACGCCACAAGGGTAGGAGAGGGTCCCTTTCCCACCGAGCTGAAGGACTCCACAGGGGAGCTGTTGAGGGAAAGGGGTGGTGAATACGGTTCCACCACCGGAAGACCAAGAAGGTGCGGTTGGCTGGACTTGGTAGCCCTAAAGCATGCGGTCAGGTTAAACGGCTTGGACGGCATAATCCTTACAAAGCTGGATGTTTTGGACGCCTTTGAGGAGATAAAGGTCTGCGTTGCCTACCAATTGGAAGATAGAGTAATAGAAAACTTCCCCGCCAGCCTTACACTCTTGGAAAGGTCCAAGCCTGTTTATAAAAGCTTTGAAGGCTGGAAAGAGAGCACATACGGTGCGATGGATAGAAGGGAGATCCCAAAAAAGGCTTGGGATTACATAAACTTTATCCAAGAGTACTTGGGTGTGCCGGTGGTTATGCTATCCACAAGTCCAGAAAAGGATAAATACATCTGGCTTAAGGAAGAGAGCTATGAAGGTGCAAATATTGGTTAATGGAAAGGAGGTAAAGCTTAAGGACTTCCCTCAGAGGGCTCTTTACAACTTGGTCCTTGGCTTTTTGAAAAGCCTTAAGCTGGAGGAGGAGCCAAAGGAGGTGGTTTTGAAGCTTGAGGTTGAAGAAGAAAAGAGGGATTGATTTAAAATTTTTTTGGATGAGTGTCCAGATGTCAAAGAACGATCTCCTTAGCCAGAATGTTGAATTGTGCAATCCTTATATTCCAGCTCATTTATTAGAAACTGAGAGAATCAAGCTTGGTGCCTTTTACACTCCGCCACATATAGTGAAAAAAGTGTTTGAACTTATCCAACAATATTACGAAAATCACAAAGAAAGAGCCTTGATAGCAGACCTTTCTGCAGGATGTGGAGCTTTCATATTCCCGATTTTATCCTTGGGAGCAGACTACAGAGTAGCAGACTATGATAAATCTGCTATAAACTTCCTAAAGAAATTCTTCTCTCACGAAAAAATTTTTCACACCAACTCATTACAACAAGCAAGCCGGGACAAGTTTAACATTAGGGGAGATCACTTCTTAATAATCGTGGGCAACCCACCCTATAATGATATAACATCTCTTTACAAAAAAGGGAACAAGGGTTCCTTTGAGTGCGACCCAGACCTTTATGATAGGGACTTAGGCATTGCTTTTTTAAAACTTTTCGCCAAGTTAAAGGCGGATGTTATATGCGTTTTGCATCCGCTTTCTTATCTTATAAAGAGGTCAAACTTTCAAAGGCTTAAGCAATTCACTCGTCTATATAAACTAAAATATGGCTATATATTTCCAAGCTCTGAGTTTCACTTTACAAAAACTTCTCAATTTCCTATCCTAATAGCACTATACGAAAGGCATATTGGTGGAATGAGTTATGAATATATCAGAAGCTTCAGGTTTAAGTTCTTTAACGGAGAGAAGGATTTTGTCCTAAAAGGTTTGGAAACAATAGATGGCTACATAAATAAATATCCACCACGCAGTGGAGAAGCAAAGACATCGCCCATAGGGCTTTACTTTTACTCATTCAGAGATCTGAACTCCCTTTTGAGAAATGCCACGTTTATTGAAGAACAAAAAGGAAATAGCGTCGTGATAACTCTTGAGAATTTCTACAAATACGCATATCTTCATTGCTTAAAAAGGGTAATTCTCAGCATGAAAAAAGAGATAGACCATATTTGGGTTTATGGAAATATATCTCCGTTAGTTAATAAAGACTTTGTAGAAATGAATAAAAAACTTTTTGTTATTAGTGCGACAATGGATCATAAGATTTTTCAGAAACGCAAAGATTTACTTCAAAGGATTTTTGAGTTTTATCGCATTAAAGAAAATGAAGTGGATTTAGAAAATATTGAAAAGAAGCTAAAGTCATACTTTATATCTCTATGGACATTATAAGCTTGGAGTTCCTCCTTGTTAAGGCTTGACCTATCACAAAGAGACAAAGTCAAAATAGGGATAAGAAAAACCACAAGAGGCAAGATACGATTTAAACGCTTAAACGCATACGGAATTGGCGAACAAATTAAAAAGGAGGACATTAACTTGAGTGATACAAACCAATACATAGAGTGGCTAATAACCTATAATTTGAGACCTGATAGCACAGACTATAACCCGGATCTATTAATTTCTAAGCATGCTTCTTATACAGATACAAAAGGTAAGATAAAGCTTCTCTATGAACTGCCAAAAATATTATATGAAATGAAATGCAGAAATCTAATTACAAGAGGCGACTTGCAAACCCTTATTAACGAAATCAATAGCTATCAAGCCTTTTTAGAAGATATCCCAACATATGTAGAACCTAAATACGAAGAGCTCAGGATTGGCTCACTGGATTTCAAAACGACAAAATGGATAACTCCGGTCTTCAGGATTTACAACAAAGATGGAACATTCATTGAGGCAGTCAAGGAAAAACAGCAATATGCATATCAAATGCAGATAATGGTTTATTTTTGCATACCTTTTGGTAGTCAGTATGTTTCAGAAAATCCACAAGACACAGAAGAAGTAGTTTATGTTTTGGGTTCTGATAATAAAGACTCTGTGCTAAATTTGGTAAAGGTCTTTGGATGTGCATCGCAGAGGCATAAGCATGATATTTTGGCAACATTACAATGCATTCAAAGTCTGGATAGATAATGCGCAATAGTATCCAAGAAATCCTTGAATTTCTTGTGGAAGAAGAGGATCGCTTGGACAGGTTTTTGGCAAGGTCTTATCCAGACTTTTCAAGGAGCTATCTGCAGAGGCTAATAGAGGAGGGGTATGTTTTGGTGGAGAACCAAGTTATCACGAAACCCTCAAAAAGGCTAAAGCCGGGGGAAAAAGTTTTACTTTTGGTGCCAGAGCCCGAGCCTTTGGAGATCCCTCCCGAAAACATTCCCATAAGGATAGTCTATGAAGATGCCCATCTTTTGGTGGTTGTCAAGCCCTGTGGCATGGTGGTGCATCCTTCGCCCGGTTATACCACTGGAACCCTTGTGAATGCCCTTCTCTATCATGTAAAAGACCTCTCCTCCATCGGTGGTGTAGAAAGACCGGGGATAGTCCATAGGTTGGACAAGGACACCATGGGGCTTATGGTGGTGGCAAAGGGCGACCAGGTGCACAGAAGTTTGGCGGAACAGTTCAAAGAAAGAAAAGTCTTTAAGCTGTACAGGGCAATAGTTCAGGGAATAGTAAGCTGGGAACACAAAGTGGTGGAAAGTAGCATAGGAAGGCATCCCATAGACAGAAAAAAATTTGCGGTGGTGGAGGGGGGAAAGTATTCCAAGAGTGAGTTTTTCGTAAAGGAAAGGTTTCCCAAACACAATGCCACGCTTCTTGAGGTGAGGCTCCACACAGGAAGAACTCACCAAATCAGGGTGCATGTTTCTGCCCTTGGGCATCCTATACTGGGAGACAGAACTTACGGTTTTAAACCGGCGAGCGTCTCAAGGGAAATCCTCGAGTTGATGGAAAACTGCCACATGCTTTTGAGCTACAAACTTGGCTTTTTCCATCCAGTAGATAATAAATGGCTTGAGTTTGAGGTGAAGGATGTGGAGCCTTTCAGTAAAGTGCTCAACTACTTAAGAGCTTCTTAAAGAGTGCCCTAAGGCGGTTTATACTACCCTCTCCACCCAATTCAGTCTTTAACCTTGCAAAAGCTTCCTTTTGCCCTTGAGCGTCTATGTTGAGGGCTACCGACGCTAGCTCTTGCCACGGTCTTTGAACCACCTCCGGGATCACACCCTCCTTTAGTATTAAGTTGGTTAGGGCTATGTGGGGAACTTTTACCAGCCTCTTGCCCACCCAATAGGTAATAGGATTAACCCGATAAAAAACCACATGGGGGACTTCCAAAAGGCTAAGCTCTAGCTCTGCAGTTCCGCTTGCCACAAGCCCAAACTTGGCATAAAAGGAAAGGTTGTAGTTTGGCTTTTCTAAGTCTAAGGGGGTAAAAACTTTCACGGGCAAACCTTTAAAAAGCTGTTCCAATTTCCTCCTAAAGGGTTCAAAGGTAGGAATAACTGCGGGCAGTTTGGTTTTTTCATACAGGGCTTTGTAGGTCTTTTTAATGTATTCGCCGTGGTTTTTTATCTCACTCCAACGGCTACCGGGCAAGATCACCAAATAATCCTTCCACTCCACTAAGCCCTTTACCTTTTCCTCTGGCGGTGTGGGTTTGGCTAAATCGGTGAGGGGATGTCCCACAAACAGTGCTTCCTTTCCGTATTTTTTGTAGAACTCCACCTCAAAGGGTAGAATAACCACAAGGTGGTCCGATAACTTTGAGATCACCTCCGCCCTACTTTCCCTCCAAGCCCAAACTTGGGGGGATATAAAGTATACGACCTTCTTTACTTTGTCCCTTATCCTTTTTAAAAGGGGAATGTTAAAGGCGGGTGCATCGCAGAGGATAAATGCATCCATATCCTTTGCAAGGCTTTCTATCTCAGAGAAAAGCCCTAAAACCTTTGGAATTTTTGGAATAGCTTCCCATATGCCCACCACGGAGATGTCTTCGTACCTTGCAATGCTTTTAAAACCAAGGGCTTCTAAATTCTCATCGGTTAATCCAAAAAATTCCACCGTGCCAAAGTCTTTGAATATAGCCTGCAGGTAGTTGCTGGCAGACCTTTCCGCTACAGAAACAAAAACTTTCATTTAGCTTTTAAAAAGACTTTAAAACCGCCATCTGGCTCCCTTTCCACTCTGCCCAACACGCCGTCCCTCTCCACAAAAAAGGCGTAGCTTAGCTCCACCCTCCCAGAACCTCTAACGCTAACATAACGCTCTGCGGTGTAATTCTGTGTTGAATTTCTAAAGGTTGCTTTCAGATAGGCACCATCGTGGTGCTCCATAACTTCCACGAAGGAAACTTCCATGTAGTTGTTGTCTTCTACGCACTCTTTCCAAAGGGAGGAGAGCAGGCTACCAGAGAGGCTTACGCTTACGCCAAAGTCAAGGTCTTCCTCTTCCACTTCCTTTAAAAGTTCCTGCAGTTCTTCCTCAAGAACCTTTCCTAACTTTTGGACCTTCTCAAGCGCCTGCCCTCGGTAGCTCTCCTCTATGGGCATAGACCTATTATACTAAAGCCTTCTTTGGAGGTGGCGGCAAAAATGGTTCAAGTCCATGTTCCTGTGCCCATCTTTGAGCCATCTCATATGCTGCCCTTGCGGTGTCCAAGTTCTTTTGTATGAGCTCTAATTTCTTTTTGAACTTTCTTTCCAAGGCAGAGTCCAAGGACGCAGTCCCACCCGATGCCACAAACTTCTTGAGAAACCTGGATTTTATACCCTCCTCTATGGATTCCACACCCACTCCACCTATGGCACCAAAGAGGGCTCCAAGCATAGCCATGTTGGTGGAAAGCTCTGTGCCCGCTATGTCTATGGCAAACTTGGTGGCGTTGAAGTTCAAAACCTTTACTTCCAAGCCTTCCAAGTATTCCTTATCCTCTTCGGTGAGAAGGTCTTCTTCTGAGTTTATGATGATCAGACCGTTCCTTTTTATGCCAGAGTAAAAGGGCATGGTGTAGGATTTACCCATGGTGATCACCTGCGGGTGAAAGACCATGATCACGTCTGGATAGACCACTTCTCCTCTATCAAAGATGGGCTCTACGCCAATACGGGCGTAGCTCTCGGCGGGTGCCATCCTTTTTTCTGCACCAAAGAAGGGGTTTGAGACCGCATAGTATCCTTCGTAGTCCGCTGCGGTGGCTATTATGTGGGCGGCGGTAACCGCACCCTGACCGCCCAGAGCGGGCATCCGTATGTTTACTCTCCTTCTTGTCATAGCAGTCCCTCCTCTTTCTTGCGGTTTATAACCTCTTGGGCTTCTGGAGTTGCATACTCAAAGAAGGAAAACCTTTCTTTGTCCCTTGCCCTTGATTCCTCCAAGCCATCGTCGGAGTTCAAACCGATCTCAAGTATGCAAGGGGTGTAAAGGTGTATGTAGGTGGGTCCCACTTCCCTTGCCACATATATAGCCTTTTTGACCACCTGCTCTACCCTCTTAGGAGAAGACACAGTTAGCCTTGCCACATATTGGCAACCGGAGTCTATTGCCAACTGCCACATGGGGACCTTTTCAAACTGCTTGCCTTTGGGTGCCATCTTAAAGACATGCCCTTTGACGGTGGAACCGCTCTCCTGACCTCCCGTGTTTGCATACACCTCGTTGTCAAAGCATATGGTGGTGATCTTTTCCTGTCTGAAGAAGGATTGCAGTGTGCAGTCAAGACCTATGTCTATAATGGCACCGTCGCCAGCCAAAACTATCACATCCTTTACCTTGTCTGGAAATCTCCACTCAAGGACCCTCTTTATACCGCTTGCCACTGCGTTTTGGTTTCCAAAAAGAGAATGAACAGTATGAAGGGCTATGTGTGGGAACACCAAAGAGGTGCAACCGGTGGAATTGACGATTATAGTGTCCTCGGGTGCGGGAAGGGATGCAAGGATATACCTAAAAGCCATTGATTCGGGACAGCCTGCACAGAGGGAGTGCTCCTCTATCAGTTCCTTGGCGTAGGGCAGGTCCATAACACCCCTTTTGGGATTGCCCCAGGTTGCCCTTTCTTCAAGGTCTATGATTTCCCTCGGGACAAATTCCCTAAGGGCTTCGTTTACTTGGTAGATCTTATATGACATGCTTTACCTCCTTTCCAAGTATTTTTAAGACTTCTTTAACTATTACCTCAGGAGGCATTGTCATGCCACCTGCCACCCTTGGGGCTCCTATTATATCTGCGTCGGAACGTTTGTAAAGATACCTTCTTACTTCCCTCTCCAGCCATCCCACCACGTTGAACTCGGGCACAAAGATGGTCTTGGCGTTCTTTGTGGCGTTTATCAGCTCCTCAATTGGGAATGGTCTTATGGTTTTTAGCTTTACAACCCTTGCCTTTATTCCTTCATCCTCAAGAAGTCTTACTGCCTCCTTGGATTGGGCTGCGGCGGTTCCACAGGCGACGAACACAATTTCCGCCTCTGGGTCTCCAAACTCCTCTATGAGACCTCTAAGGTAGTGCCTTGCGTAAGGTCTGGACCTTTCTATGGCGGACCTTACTTCAAACTGCCAACTGGCGTGGGTGGCATAAGAAATATAGTTGGACTTCATAACAAAGGGGTCTCTGAGGAACCTTCCGGGAGGAATTTCTGCGTCTATGACCGGCATTGGAGACTTGTATGGGTCGTAGGGAGGCAGGGCTATATCATCCGGAGGCAACATTATTGCTTCTCTGGTGTGGGAGACAAAAAAGCCATCTACTGCGGTGATGAGTGGCACATGGACTTCGGGCTTTTCCGCCACCACAAAGCCCGCTATGATCATATCAAAGAGGTCTTGGGCGTTCTCCGCATACCAGATCATGCATCCTGTATCCAAGAGGAAGGAAACCTCCAAGTTGTCAGGCTGTATGGAAAGTGGAGAGTTTATACCCCTTGCCATCAAAACCAATTGGACGGGAATTCTGGTGCCAGCCCACATGGGGAAGTTTTCCATTGCCCTGAGGGTTCCGGGTCCGGAGGTGGTAGTTATAGACCTTGCCCCAGCCATAGCACATCCTGCCAGCTCAGACATAACGCCAAACTCGGATTCACCCCTAAAATAGACACCCACATATCCCTCTACCCACAGCTCACCGATCAGGTGCGCCGCCTCAGACTGAGGAGTTATAGGATAAGAAACGGACGCATCCACCGAAGACCTTTTGACTGCCTCTTTGACCGCTTCGGAACCGGTCATAAAGTGCTTGGTCCTTGGGGCTTCAAAAAGCAAATAGTCGGGTGAGACCACCCTCTGACCTGCCCTGTTGTATATAACCTTCTCTGTAGAAGCTTGTGCCATATTACACCTCCTTACCTAAAAAATTTATGTTAAATGTATTTTAGGGGCAAATTTTCATTATGATTTTACTCAGTCTTGTTTAGGGTATAAAATAAAAGCATGCCTTGGCTGTTGAGAGTTAAAAAGAAGTTTAACGCAGCGCACTTCTTGACCAACTACCATGGAAAGCCCGAACCTCTGCACGGTCATACCTGGGCGGTGGAGGTTTTCCTGAAGGTGCATACCTTGGATGAGGGCGGTATGGGTGAGGATTTTGTGGAGATCTCTAAGTTTCTTGATGAAATCCTTCCCGATTACAAACTGCTGAACGAGGTGTTTGACTTTTCTCCCAGTGCGGAGAATGTGGCAAAATGGCTCTACGAAAGGGTTAAAGAAAGATACCCAACCGTCCAAAAGGTGGTGGTTTGGGAGACAGAGGACTGTGGCGCGGAATACTTTGAGGTATAATTTTAGAACTATGCGACTGGTTTTGGGTCTTGCCATACTTTTTACCTACGTAGTAATGATCTGGGGAGGGGTAGTAAGAAGCACGGACTCGGGTCTGGCGTGTCCCAGTTGGCCCCTCTGCTACGGAGACTTCAGCCCACCCAAAGAGACTTCAGCTAAGTTGGAGATGGGACACAGAACGGTCAGTAGTCTTGCGGGGTTTTTTGTGCTCTTGACCTTTATCTATGTTTGGAAGCACTTCAAAGGATTACCCAGATTCACCTCCGCCCTGGCTTTGCTTTTTACTGTAAGCGCTGCCCTTACGGGCATGAAGATGATAACATCGGAGGCTCCCAGCCTTAAGTACGTTAGTCATATGCTCTTGGAATCCTTTCACATATACGAGTCCATGCTCATCCTGGGCTCCCTTGTGCTAACTTACAGGTTCATTCAGAAGGACAAGCCTACTGATGATGGTATTCCCCTTTGGGCTTATGCCTTTGCCCTTACCACCATGATCACGGGTGTGTTGGTTAGATACACGGGCTCTGGCGAGGCTTGCGGTCATGAGTGGCCCACCTGCGCAGGTGCCTTGATCCCAGACCTTTCCAACTGGCAAGTTGCCCTGCAATTTATTCATAGGAACATTTCTTACTTAACCTGGTTGGCTTTCTTGCTTTACTTGGTAGTTTCAAGGAGTCGGCTTGCCCTCTATGCCTTTGCCTTGATAAACCTTCAGTTTGTCCTTGCCATCTCCATGGTTTTGAGTGGTTTCTTCCTTCCTTTGGCTTTTCTTGACGTTGCCTCTGGCTTTTTCCTCTTTGCCTGGCTAACCTATCACCTAAAGTTAGCAGAACCACAACCGAGCTTGAGGACCGCATGGCAGTAAAGACTTTAGTTAAAATGGCTTCTCTGAAGGATTACATACTCCTTACAAAGCCGGGTATTGTCCTTTTGGTGCTCATAACCACCTTAACGGGTATGTATTTTGCCCAGAGGGGTCTGCCTCCGGCGGAGCTCGTTTTTTGGACTTTGCTTGGCACTGGCTTGGCTTCTGCGGGCTCTGCGGTTCTGAACCAATACTTTGATAGAGACATTGACGCCCTGATGGAACGCACCAGGTCAAGACCCCTCCCCCTTGGCAGTGTGGCACCATCCCACGCCTTTTGGTTCGGAGTATCTTTGCTTTCCCTCTCTTTTCTGATCATGTTCTTCTTTACAAACCCCATAGCCACCTTCTTTACCGCCTTGGCGTCTTTTTTTTATGTTTCTGTATACACCCTCAGCCTTAAAAGAAAGAGCCCCTTGGCTACGGAGATAGGGGGTGTTGCCGGTGCCATGCCCCCGGTTATAGGCTATACTGCGGTTACTGGAAGCTTGGGTCTTGAACCTCTCATCCTCT
>DAIUER010000018.1:0-11272 GCA_036845005.1 Thermocrinis sp. | reverse complement strand
GAAGACTCTTTGGACCTACTCTTTAACCTTATTTACTTTGCCTGTAGGATAAAGAACCTAAAGGCTATTGCAGAAAGGGATAAGAGCCTGGTGGGAGCCCTTTTGCTACTTAATACGGATGTGCGGGAAGAAAATGGTGGCTATGGCTTTTGGGATTACTTTAGCTTTGTTTATGACTTCTTTGGCATCCCAGTGCAAACTCTAAACAAGGAGACAATTAAAGTCCTTTCCAATCCAAAACCAAACCCAAACAAGAAGGAAAAAGACCATATAACCTCCATCTTCAAAAACCTTTTCATCAGTCTTTTGAAGGACTACAAGGGTCTGAGCTTTGAGTTTGAGGGCTTTGAACTTCCACCAAAGTTAAACATCTACCTTATCCTTGAGAAACCTTCTACGGGCTTTTGCTACCAGAGGTCTAACCCTGATACCAAACCCTACAGGCACTTTTTGTATGAAATTTACTCGTTAAAGGTAGAAGGAAGCAGGGCAGAGGTGGAAGTGGAAGACAAAACCATCCTACTTATCGGTGGGCTTGACTTTGAGAAGGACAGGTTAAGAAGGTGGATAGAGGATAAGGTTTCTTTTGAAGATGTTAGGTTTTGCTTTATAACCGCCGGTAAGTGGGAGGATTCTTACTTGGAGGAGATCGTTGCCCAATCCCAAGAGAGGGAAAGAATAAAACAAAAGAGCCTTTTTGTGGAGTATTCCGAGTTGCCCACCGCCCATATATCCAGCAAAGCAGAGGAGGACTGTTTTGTTATATACACCACCGAGTTTGAAAGGCTAAAAGAAAGATTAAAAATAAAGGATGATAGGCTAAGCACCGCCATAGCAATAAAGCCCGCCAGCGTGAAGAAAGAAGATTTCAGGCTTGATGGGGAACATTTTTATCACTCCGCCCTTCAGGTGTTTTCCACAAAGGGTCCCGGTTGGGAAAGGGAGGAGGTCTATTCGGAAAAGAAAAATCTCTTTCTGTTTTCGGTGCTCTCTTTGTCCCTCTACGAAAGCGAATCCTTTAGGACGCCTTACAGCAAGTTGGACCTGTGGCAAAAGAAAAAGACCGTCTATTTGAGCATCAAGCGGAACAACAACAGGGAATACAAAATGCCACTGAACACAGTTCTTTATGAGATGCTATACCTTTTGGGCAAGGTGCCAGATGATTTATAATACTGTAAGCCTGTATGAACGTCCAAGAGATCGTAGATAGCGTAAGCACAGTCTTAAAAGGAAAGGAAGAAGTAGTTTTACACTCTTTGGTTTGCTTTCTTTCTGGGGGACATCTGCTTTTGGAGGATGTGCCGGGGGTAGGAAAGACTACTTTGGCTTTGTCCCTCTCAAGGGTTTTGGGGCTTTCCTTTGCCCGCATCCAATTCACCAGCGACCTTTTACCCTCGGACATATTGGGCGTGAGCATTTATGACCAGTCCAAAAAAGCCTTTGTTTTTAAGCAAGGACCTATCTTCCATCAGATAATTTTGGCTGACGAGATCAACCGGGGGACTCCAAAGACCCAAAGCGCCCTCTTGGAAGCTATGGCAGAGGGTAAGGCTACCGTGGATGGAACAACCTACGAACTGCCAAAGCCCTTTTTTGTGATAGCTACACAAAACCCGGTGGAACAGTACGGCACCTTTCCACTGCCCGAATCCCAGCTGGACCGCTTTAGCATGCGCCTTTCCCTTGGCTATCCAGATAAAGAAACGGAGGTAAGCATTCTCCGAGGAGAAAATCCCTTGGAAAACTTGGCAAGGCTGAGCCCCATGGTAAAGCCTCACGAAATACTGGCAACCATGCAACAGATAAGCAGGTTTTATGTGTCGCCCGAAGTGGCAAGATTTGTGGCGGAAATTGTGTCAAGGACCCGCAACCACCCAGATGTGCTTTTGGGTGTTTCCACAAGGGGTGCCATCCATTTGGTTAGCTGTGCAAAGGCGTTTGCTTACTGCAGGGGAAGGGACTTTGTGGTTCCCGAGGACATAATAGACCTGGCACCTTATTGCTTGGCACATCGTATAATTGTGAGGGAGGGCACAGACGCAGAAGCATTAATAAATTCCATCTTGGAGGAGGTGCCAGTTCCTTGATAAAGCTTGCGGTTTTGCAGTGGCAAATAGCCTTCGGCAACATCCAAGAGAACAGAAAAAGAGTCCTTGAACTGCTGAGCCCTTTGGAGGATAGCTTGGTAGTCCTGCCAGAGATGTTTCCCTGCGGTTTTGACTACGACAACTTAAAAAACCACGCCAGAGAGAGCCAAAGGCTTTTGGAAGAGCTCAGGGAACTTTCTAAGGAAAAAAGGCTGACGCTGATAGGAACATACCCAGAGGAGAGGGAAGGAAAACTCTTTAACACCGCCTTTGTGCTCTCCGATGGGCTCTTGGTGGGCAAAAGGGACAAGATAAAGCTTTTTCCACTGTACAGAGAGGGAGAACACTTTAGCCCGGGGCAAGAAAACCCAGTTTTTGAAACAAGGCATGGAAAAGTGGGAGTGCTTGTATGCTTTGAGCTGAGGTTCCCAAACTTGGGCTGGGAGCTGAGAAGGAAGGGAGCCCAGCTTATTGCGGCGCCATCCCTTTGGGGTGCCAAAAGGAAAGAGCATTTAAAGGTTTTGTCGCAAGCGAGGGCGGTGGAGTTGCAAAGCTACCTTTTGCTTTCCAACGGCTGGGGAAGGACGGGAGAGGAGGAGTACGCGGGCAATTCTGCCATATACGACCCATGGGGCAACGCCCTTGCCTTTTCGGAAGTGGGAGATAGCGTCCTTTTGGTTCATGCAGACCTAAAGAAGGTAGAGGCAGTCCGAAGGCTCATACCGATGGATTGAATTATATTTAAACTTTGGAGGAATAGCATGGAGCTGACCTTGGACTTTAGCAGTGATGAAATATACGATGTGATCATCATCGGAGCCGGTCCTGCCGGCTCCTCCGCTGCCATATACACCGCAAGGGCAGGACTATCCACCTTGGTGCTATACAGGGCAGAGGCGGACGGTGCCTTGGGAGTAACCCAGCAGATAGAAAACTATCCCGGCATAAGGGGTCCCATCTCTGGCTACGAGCTTTTAAAACTTATGCGGGACCACGCAAAGGACTTTGGTGCCAAGTTTGTAAGGGGCAAAGTTATTGCCACAGACCTGTTGGGAGATATAAAGAAGGTCTATACCATAGACGGAAGAGAGTTCAAGGGCAAAGCCCTGATAGTAGCCTCTGGTGCCATGGAAAGAACCAACAAATACAAGGGAGAGGAGGAATTCTTAGGAAGGGGTGTGTCTTACTGTGGCGTTTGCGATGCGGCGTTCTTTAAGGGAAAGCCTGTGGCGGTAATAGGGGAGGACGATTACGCCTTAGAGGAGACGGAGTTTATAAGCAGGTTTGCCAGCAAAATATACTTAGTGGTTCCCTCCTCCCGCATAAAGGCACCACCAGAGATGATAGAGGAGATAAAATCCCATCCCAACGTGGAAATTCTCATCCACCACAGGGTTATGCAGGTCGTGGGTTCCTCCTTTGTGGAGGGCTTGGAGGTCCAAAGCATAGAAACCAAAGAGAAAAAGGTCCTACCTGTGGATGGTGTGTTTATATTCTTGGGAGGGAACAAGCCCTCGGTGGATTTTCTTATGAACCAAGTGGAGATGACGGAGGGACACTGCATAGTGGTAAATGAGGAGATGATGACCTCCGTGCCCGGTGTTTTTGCGGCGGGGGATGTGCTCTGCACCAACATAAAGCAGGCGGTTATTGCGGCGGCGGATGGTGTAAAGGCCGCTCTGGCGGTGGATAAATACCTAAACAAGAAGGCAAAGATCACCTCCCAATGGTAAATGTTTGTCAAAGAACTTCCGGAGGAGGTAAGGTTCAAAATATCCGCGGGTGAAGTTATAGAGAGCCCTGCGGACTGCGTAAAGGAGCTTATAGAGAACTCCCTTGACGCAAAAGCCAAAAGGATAGAGATAGAAGTAATCAAGGGTGGAAAGCACTACATTTCCGTCAAAGATGACGGTGTGGGCATACACCCGGGGGACCTCCCTAAGGTAATCCTGCCCTTTCACACCAGCAAGATTGAGAGGTTTGAAGACCTGCTTTCGTTGAAAACCTACGGCTTTAGGGGAGAAGCCCTCCATGCCATAGCCCAAGTTAGCAGGATGGTCATAAGCTCCCGTTTCTACCAAGAGGACAGGGGCTACGAAATGATGGTGGAAGAGGGAAAGGTGGTGCATATGAGGGAAAAGGGTATGGCGGTGGGCACGAGGGTGGAGGTCTTTGACCTTTTTTACAACCTGCCAGTAAGAAGGAACCTTCTGAAGAAGGAAGATACAGAGAGGGCAAGGATTCTGAGGCTTGTAAGGGACTACGCAATGGCAAGACCGGAGGTATCCTTTAAGCTCATAGCGGAAGGAAGGGAGCTTTTGAACCTACCCTCCACCCAAAGCGCAAGGGATCGGTTGGAGGAGATATACAAAACTAAGTTTGAAGAGAGGGAGATTGAAAGGGATGGCTTACGCTTGAGGGTATTTGTTTCCCTCTCCCAAAAGAAAGGAGAGGTAAAGCTTTTCGTAAATTCAAGACCTGTTCAAAACAAAGGCTTAACGGAGTACATAAAAAGGACGGTGGGAAGGCGCATAGCGGTCTGCCTTTTGGAGGTCCCACCCTTTGTGGTGGATGCCAACATCCATCCCAAAAAGCTTGAGGTAAAGTTCCAAAGGGAGGGGAACATCAAAGAGCTTTTCAGAGAACTTTTTAAAGGACATAAAACACACATACCATCCTTGAACCAAGAGAGCCATCCATACAAAGCTGAGCCGGAGCTTTTGGGCATCTTGGAGGATACAATACTTATAGTGAATTGGATGGATAGCCTTTACTTCATAGACCAGCATCTGCTTGCGGAACGCATAAACTACGAAAAGGGACAGACCTCCGATAAAGCATGCAAAGGTGCCATAAAGGCAGGAGACAAGCTATCGCCCGCCCAAGCTAAGGCTATGCTTAAAGAGTGGGTGGAACTACAAAACCCTCACACCTGCCCTCACGGAAGACCCATATACTACCGCCTGCCTCTTAAAGAGATCTACCAACAGATAGGAAGGGGACGATGATGCTTGCCAAGAGAATAATCCCATGCTTGGATGTGGACAAAGGGAGGGTGGTAAAGGGTGTAAAGTTCCAGAACCTCAGGGATGCGGGGGACCCGGTGGAGGTGGCGAAGAGCTACGAAGAGCAATCTGCCGACGAGCTTGTCTTTTTGGACATAACCGCCTCCGCAGAGGAAAGAAAGATCATGATAGAGGTGGTGCAAAGGGTGGCGGAGACGATCTTTATACCCTTTACGGTGGGTGGTGGCGTGTCCTCCTTGGAGGACATAAGAAGGCTTTTGTCTGCCGGTGCGGACAAGGTTTCCATAAACACCGCAGCGGTAAAAAACCCACAGTTGATTTACGAGTCTGCCAAAAGGTTTGGTTCCCAGTGCATAGTGGTAGCCATAGATGCCAAAAGGTCCGAAAGGGGATGGGAGGTTTATATTCACGGTGGAAGGACACCCACGGGGCTTGACGCTGTAGAGTGGGCAAAGAGGGTGGAGAGCTTGGGAGCGGGGGAGATCCTGCTCACTTCAATGGACGCAGACGGCACAAAAAAGGGCTACGATATAGAGTTATGCAGGGCGGTAGCGTCGGCGGTAAGCATCCCTGTGATAGCCTCCGGGGGTGCGGGCACAATGGAACACTTTTATGAGGTCTTCGCAAAAACAAACGTGGACGCAGCCCTCGCCGCATCCCTCTTTCACTTCAAAGAGGTAAGCATACCAGAACTAAAGGCATATCTTAAAAACAAAGGTGTTCATGTGAGGCTTTAAGATGTTTGAGCCAAAAACTCCATACTTGGCGGTGGATGGTGTGGTCAGACTTTGGGAGGGAGAAAGGTTTAAGGGCATTGTGCTTGTAGAGAGGAGGTATGAGCCCTTGGGCTATGCCCTGCCGGGAGGCTTTGTGGAGGTGGGAGAGACGGTGGAAAAGGCAGTCCTGCGGGAGGTCAAAGAAGAGACCGGGCTTGATGCACAGATTGTTAAACTTTTGGGTGTGTATTCGGAACCCAACAGGGACCCACGCTTTCATGTGGTGTCTGTGGTCTTTGTTTTGGATGCCTCTGGAGAGTTAAGGGGTGGCGATGACGCAAAAAGGACTGTGGTCTTTCCCATAGAGGACTTACCCTTTGATAAAATAGTCTTTGACCACGCAAAAATTTTGAAGGATTACCTAAGATGCCCATAGAGAGAGAAGTGCCAGAGGAAATAAAAAGAAAAGTATTGGAGAAGGTCTCCAACAAAAGCCTGGCAGAGACCGCCTTTAAATACATAAAGCTTGTGGAAAAGGAAGACGGCACCATTTGGGTAAAGGAAGAGCTACCAGACACCAACAACCACGCCCTCATGTTCATGGTCCTTGCCTGCGTCAATTACACCCAAAGAATACTAAGAGGAGAGGACATAGAATGACCACCATAATTGCAGTAAAAAGGGATGGTGTGGTAGTTATGGGCGGAGACGGACAGGTCACCCTCGGCTCCTCTGTGCTAAAGCACGGGGCAAAAAAGGTTAGAAAGATCTACAACCGCAGTGTGTTGGTGGGCTTTGCGGGTGCCGCCGCCGATGGTCTTGCATTGATGGAAAGGCTGGAGGGAAAGCTGGAGGAGTTCAGAGGAAACCTTTTGAGGGCTTCGGTGGAGTTGGCAAAGGAGTGGAGAACAGACAGGGCTTTAAGAAGACTTGACGCCATGCTCTTGTGTGCAAACTTGGAACACCTTTTGGTGATTTCTGGCACGGGGGATGTAATGGAACCAGACGAACCCATCATGGCAATAGGCTCCGGTGGAGACTACGCAAGGGCTTGCGCCTTGGCTCTTTACAAACACACCAACCTATCTGCAGAAGAGATCGTCAAAGAATCCCTCTCCATCGCAGCAAAGATCTGCATATACACCAACGAAAGCTTTCACTTGGAAAAGCTACCTTAAGGTGGTATAATATAGGCAAGGTAGTTTGAGGGTTCCTTTGGGACCCTTGTTCAACTTGGCAACTGAATATGGGTTAGTGTGCCCTCTCGGTGGGCTGTTTCAATTTTGAGAGGGTTAAGGCTTGGATTTTCAAGCTTTTTGGGAGTTAGTCTCACCGTAAAGCCGTAATTATGTAATGCTGTAATGCTGTAATTATGGTCAGTGGTGAAAGGCGTAGAGAGACAAGGACTTAAATTTGATAATAATAGACTCAACTTTGCATGATCTTGGATTTCGGAAAATTAACTTCATTTGAAAAGGATGCCACCTTGACAAAATGATTGATATGTCTTATTTTGGTTAATGTGGTGATTTGAGGTTCCGAGCCCACTGGGTGGGATGGTGACAAAGCATTACTGAGATATAACATGCCCGAACCTCCATGTTCCGAGCCCACTGGGTGGGATGGTGACGAATCTCTTGGACAGTCTTTGTCCTTATTTCCATGGGTTCCGAGCCCACCGTGTGGGATGGCGACTTACTTTTAGCCTATCTTGTCCTAGTGCCTCCTTGTGTTCCGAGCCCACCGTGTGGGATGGCGACATTCTGATCTATTCAATGCTAAAACCCAGTATGGTCCGCTCCCTGGGTCTGGTTGGGTTCCGAGCCCACCGTGTGGGATGGCGACCTTCTCTCTTTATCGCATTGTATAAAAGACTTGCTATCGTTCCAAGCCCACTGGGTGGGATGGCGACTATTCCTTAACATACAGAAGTAGAAGCACAGCTTCAGCTTTTGTTCTAAGCCCACCGTGTGGGATGGTGACTGAGTATCAACTCCACGATTTTAGAAGCGTCAACCTCGGTTCCGAGCCCACTGGGTGGGATGGTGACCAAGCTTGCACGCCCTTCCCTTATACTCTACATCAAACTGTTCCGAGCCCACCGTGTGGGATAGCAACTGGCACTCTTATTTTTGCTAATGCACCGTGTGGAGCTAAAAGTTTAGAGTTAAAAGAAAAAGGCTTAAATTTTTAACTATGCAGACAGTTTTATCAAAAAAGGTAGAAAAGCTACTTTCTTTAGTGGAGGAGGGAGACCGAGAGGATGTTTTGAGGGCAATAGAGTTTTTGGAAGAAAGACACGCTGGGCAAAAGAGGGCGTCGGGAGAGCCTTATGCGGTGCATCTTATAGAAACTGCCATAATAGTCGCAAGTATGGGACTAAAAAAGGAAGCTATCATCTCCGCATTGCTCCACGATGTTTTGGAGGATACAAACACCACATACGAGGAGTTGAAAGAACGCTTTGGTGAGACGGTGGCAAACATAGTGGAGGGTGTTACCAAAATAGGCAAATACAAAATAAAGGATGTTAGTTCAGAAAAGGCGGAGAACTACAGAAAGCTATTTTTGGCTACTGCCAAGGATATAAGGGTTCTGTTGGTAAAGTTGGCGGATAGGCTTCATAATATGCGCACCCTTGAGCATCTTCCAAAGGAGAAGAGAATAAGAATAGCCAAGGAGACCTTGGAGATATACGTTCCACTGGCAAACAGGCTGGGAGTTTGGCAAATAAAGACGGAGCTTGAGGACCTTTGCTTTATGCACCTTTACCCAAAGGAGTATGAGAGGGTAAAGGAGTTTGTTAGAGAGAGACGTGCCAAGCTGGAGGAATACCTCAAAAGGCACTTTATACCCAAGCTAAAGGAAGCCCTAAAAAAGGCTAACATTCAGGCGGAGATCACCTACAGACCCAAGCATCTTTTTGGCATATGGCAAAAAACCATAAGAAAGGGCATAAGCTTGGAGGATGTGCACGATATTCTGGGAGTTAGGGTCATAGTCAATACGGTGGAGGAGTGCTATTTGGTGCTTGGGATCATTCACAACACTTTTACGCCAGTGCCGGGAAAGTTTGATGATTACATATCCCTACCAAAGCCAAACCTCTATCAGTCTTTGCATACTGCGGTGATCGGTCCCAAGGGAAGGGTGGTGGAGGTTCAAATAAGAACTTGGGAGATGCACGAGAGGGCAGAAAAGGGCATTGCGGCGCATTGGGCTTACAAAGAATCCGTTATTCTAAAGGACAACAGCATTTACGGTTGGCTAAAGGAACTGGTGGAGAGCCTAAAGGGTAGCAAAAACGCCCAAGAGGTCCTTGAGAACATAAAGCTTGAACTGTTCTCGGAAGAGGTCTTTGTCTTTACTCCAAAGGGAGACCTTTTGGTCCTTCCAAAGGGTGCCACACCGGTGGATTTTGCCTATCACATTCACACAGACATAGGCAACCACTGTGCGGGTGCCAAGGTAAACGGCAGGATCGTCCCATTGGATTACAAGCTTCAAAACGGAGACCAGGTGGAGATCATAACAAATCCTAACAAAAAGCCAAACCCAGAGTGGCTAAAGTTCGTGGTTACCTCCAGGGCAAAGAGCAGGATAAAGGCTTATCTCAAGGAGTTAGAAAGGGAAAGGCAAATTCAGGAGGGTAGAGAGCTTTTAGAGAACTTAGCAAAAAGGCTGAACATAGACAGGCAGGAGCTTTTGGAAAACATAAAAAAGCAAGAGGGTATTGAAAGGGATGAGGATGTTTATCTTTTGGTGGGAAGCAAAAGGCTAACCAAGGAAAGGATTTATCAGCTTTTTGGCGTCAAAAAACCGGAGGTCAAAGAAAAGGACCAGAGCCCTCAGGTGCGGGTGCGGATGGAGGGCATAGAAAATGTTGCCTATCAGCTGGCAAAGTGTTGCAACCCACTGCCGGGAGATGAGGTTTTGGGCGTGGTTGCCAAGGGTAAGGGATTGATCATTCACCTGAAGGGCTGTCCAAACTTGGAGCATATTCTAAAACACTTTCCCGAGAGGGTGGTCCATGTGGATTGGGAAAATGCCCAGGGTAAATATCCTGCCCTTGTGCGCGTATGGGTAAAGGACCGGGTGGGTATTTTGGGTGAAGTTGCCAGCACCTTTGCCAAACACAACGCCAACATACTCCAAGCCATCACCAAAAGCCTGCACACTGGAGAGGCGGTCATGGAATTTATGTTAGAGCTCAGCAACGCAGAACACTTAAAGAGGGTTCTCCAAGCCCTGAGGGAGTTGGAAGGGGTGGAAAGGGTAAGCAGGGTGGTTAGGGCTTGAACTCCTGCAAAATTCTGCCTGCACTAACTACACCCACAAAGGTCTTTTGAACCTTTCCGTCCTTTACCACCAAGGTGGTGGGCGTAGCCATCACACCCAAACTTTTGGCGATCTTTTGTCCCTCCTCCGAGAAAACATCAATCTTTTTTACCTCCAACTCTTGGCTTAGCCTTTCCACCTGAGGCTCCATAGCCTTGCAGGCACCACATCCTTGGGAGTAAAAGTAAAGAACTCCGTCCTTTATTAGCTTCACCTCTGCACCTTCCATAGCCTTAGCCTTGTTCAAAACATAGAGCTTTAGCCCGAGCCTTAGCAGAACGATAAAGGCAACCGCAAAGAACAGGATTTTTAGAAACTCTTCCATGACTATCTAACCATTTTAACAGCTTTCTTTAGCATATGGATCTCCTCCTTGGAGAGCTCCCTCCACTTGCCCGGGCTCAGCTTTCCCAGTTTTACGGGACCTATGGCGGTGCGTTTGAGCCTTAAAACCTTGTGCCCAAAGTGGGCGGTAAATCTCTTAACTATGTGCTTTCTGCCCTCTGTAAAGACAATTTCCAAAAGACTGTTTTCTCTTTCATACCTTATCAGTCTAACACCCAAAGGCTTGGCAAACCCATCCTCCAAGACCGTTCCCTTTTTCATCTCCTCCAAAGTTTTTTGGCTAACCTTGCCCTTTACCAAAACCTGATAGGTCTTTGGCAGTTTATACCTGGGATGCATTATACGGTTTGCCAGCTCTCCGTCGTTTGTTAGGATCAAAAGTCCCTCTGCGTTGTAATCAAGCCTCCCGGCGGGATAGACCCTCACGGGCAAGTCCTTGAGTAGCTCCTCTATGGTTCTCTTTCCCTCTTTGGACTTTCCAAGGGCGGTAAGATAACAGCAGGGTTTGTAGAGGGCAATGTATACGAACTTTGGTGGTTTTACTACCTTTCCATCTACCTCTACCGTGTCCTTTTCTGGGTCAATCTTCCAGCCAAGCTCCTTTACCACCAGCCCATTGACCTTTACCCTCCCCTCAAGGATTAGTTGGTCTGCCTTTCGCCTTGAAGCAGCACCGCACATAGAGAGGTATTTGTTCAGCCTTACCAGTACCTTTCCTCCTTCCACGGGTCCCCTCTCATGTGGTAGCCCCTCTGTT
>DAIUER010000017.1:0-11379 GCA_036845005.1 Thermocrinis sp. | reverse complement strand
GGCTTTTTTGTTTCCACCTGCACGAGAACGCTAACAGTCCCCCTTTGCAGGTGCTCCTTTATCTTATTCCTTACCTCAAACTCAAACTCATAAAGGTTTATGTTAGACCTTATTGAAACATCAAGCCCCTTCCCGTTTAAGGTCTTTATAAAAACCGCTACCTTTCTCTCCTCATCCTCCGCGGTAGCCCTTCCGAGCCCTGTCATACTACGCATGCTACCCACCGCCGTATTCGGAGCTCTCCGACTCCGCCACAAACTCTTCTATCATATCGGTTATAAGCTTTAAAAGCTCCGCCGTGTCTTTTTCCAAGTAATAGTCAAAGAGCTCTATTTTCCTTTCCTTGGTTATGTTTTCTGAAACCTCAAACCGCACCAAAAGATAAGGAATTTCCTTATGTAGCTTAAACTGAGGGTCTTCTGGAAGCACAAGCTCAACATCCACATCTGCACCAAAGGGTCTTTCCCTTTCAATAAGCTCCCTCAAAGCCAAGAGCTTTTCTTTATATTTCTTCCAGTTAAACATTACTCTACCATCTCCAACCTTGAGAATATAAAGGGAATCTCATACTGGGCAGATTCTACAGAATCTGAGGCGTGCACTGCATTTTTACCCTTATCAGTGCCAAACAGTGCCCTTATGGAGTTTGGAGCAACCCTCCTTGCTTCCTCGCTGTCGGTGGGACCTATGATCTCCCTTACCCTCCTTATGGCATCCTCTCCTTCTAAAACCATGGCAACCACAGGTCCCGAGGTCATAAACTCCACAAGCTCCCCATAAAAGGGTCTGTCTTTGTGCACTATGTAAAAGCCCTTTGCCTGCTCTGTGGTGAACCTGAAGAGCTTGAGGGCAACAATCTTGAAGCCTTCGGATAGGAATCTGTCTATTATTTTGCCAGTTGCTCCCCTTTCAAAGGCATCGGGTTTAACAATTACCAAAGTTCTCTCCACCGCCATCTGGAACCTCCTATGTTAATTTTTCTAAAGCCCTCTTTACTGAGGCGTCCAAAACAAAACCGCTTGTTTTTACTACAAAGCCCCCTATGAGGGATGGGTCCTCTTGGACCTCAAACTCTAATTCCCTGTTGAGGATCTGTTTGACCTTTGATTTTATGGACTCTAAGGTATTTTCATCAAGCTTTTTGGCGGTCAGTATGAAAGCCTTGGAAAGCCTTAGGAACTTTTCCACTTCGTGATCGTAGAGCCTTTTTATTTCCCCCAACATAGGCATCGCGTTGAGCTCCACCAAGTAGTTTATAAAGTCCTTTACCTCCGAGGGCAAGGAAAATTTTGAAGAAAGACTTATTAAATACTCCACCTTTTTTTCGTTGGGAACTTGTGGGTTCAGTATAAAGTCCCTAAAGAGCCTCTCTTTCCGGTATAGGCTATAAACAAAGCCAAGAAACTCGCTGGCTTGAATTAAAACGGACCTTTCTTTAGGAAGTTTATTCAGCAGGGATTTAGCCAGTTTTTTTGAAAGCTCCCTGTTCATTTTTGCACCTCCAGTTTCTTGAGCATTTTCTCTGCGTATTTTTTCTGGATGTCCGGGTTTTCAAAATCTTGGAATAGCCTTTGGAGGGCAAGCTCCTTTGCCTGCTTCATTCCAAACCGCAGTAGTTCTTCCTTTGCCCTCTTGGTCTCCAACTCAATGGTTTCTTTTGCCTTTTCTTTTATTCTGCTTGCCACCTCTTCTACCTTTTTGAGCTCCTCTTCCTTCATATGCTGGGCGGTTTGCTTGGCGAGTTCTATCTGTTCAGTGTGGCGTCTTTTGGCATCCTCATACTCTGCCTTTGCCCTTTCCAAGGTCTCTTTTGCCTCCTTCAGTTCCCTCTCGGAGCTTTCCAAACCCTCCGTTAGTTTGGAGAAAAAGCCTTCAAAGGCTTGGCTTATGTGCTTTCTACCAAAGTAATAAACTATTGCCAAAAAGAGCAGTATGTTGAGCCCCTTCCAAATTAGCTCTATGGTGTGGTGCCCTTCTGTCATTACGCCGCCTCCTCTTCTATTTTTCTTACGATTTCTTCCGCAATGTCCTTTAGCCTTTCTTGGAGTTTTTGCTTTTCTTCTTCAAGTTTTTTCCTTATCTCCTCCACTGCCCTTTCTATTTCCTCTTGGGCTTCCTTTTCCACCTGTGCGATCCTTTCCGCCTTGACCTTTTCCACTTCCCTCTTAGCGGAGTTTAATATCTCGTTAGAGGTCAAGCTTGCCTTTTCCAACTCCTCCTTTGCCAGTTCAAAGAACTTGCTGGCTTCCTCTTGGAGTTTCTTTGCCTCTTCGTAGTTCTTTGCGGTAATGCTCTCCCTCTCCTCTATTACCGCACTGTAGGGCTTTACGAGAACCTGCCTTATTATGAACAGGAAGATTAGAAAAAGAAAGGCTTGGATAAACAAAGTTATGTTCGGATAAAGGGCTTGCTGGACTTCCATCTTAGCCTCCTGAAAAGGTATTTTAACATATACCTTCTTCTATCTCTTGTATGAGCTCCAGCCTTTTTTGATGCCTTCCGCCCTCAAACTCCTCACTGAGCCAAGCGGACACTATGGAAAGGGCTAACTCTTCCCCCAGAACTCGGTCTCCAAGGCAGAGCACGTTGGCGTTGTTGTGCCTTCTGCTCATGCGTGCCATGTATTCGTTCAGACACAACGCTGCCCGAATGCCCTTGAACTTATTGGCGGTTATACACATTCCTATACCGCTTCCGCAGATGAGGATGCCAAAGTCCGCCTCCTTTCTTTGAACCGCCCTTGCCACTTCCTTGGCAAAGATGGGATAGTGGGTGGGTTCAGTGGAATTAGTCCCAAAGTCTAATACTTCGTAGCCCTTGGATAGCAAAAACTCTTTTATTTTTTCCTTTAGTCTGAAGCCTGCATGGTCTGAACCTATGGCTATTTTCATTGAGACAGCACCTCGTTGAGGATTTTATTTACCAGTTGAGGGTTTGCCTTTCCTTTTGTAGCCTTCATAACCTGTCCCACAAAAAAGCCCATAAGCTTTGTCTCTCCCGATTTAAGCCTCTCATACTCCTTTGGATGGGCATTTAAAACCTCCTGCACTATAGCCATCAAAGAGTTCTCGTCGGTTATTTGCTTTAGACCTCTCTTTTCTACGATCACCTCTGGGTCCTCTCCGGTTTCAAACATCTGGGCAAGCACTTCTTTGGCAAGCTTAGAAGAGAGCACACCTTCCCTTATGAGTTTTATTAATTTGGAAAACTTTTCTGGGTCCACTGGCGATTCCTCAAGGCTTAGCCCACGGTCTCTTATTTGTCCCAGAAAGTCGTTCAAGAGCCAGTTGGATGTTAGCTTTGGGTCTTCAGGGTAAAAGCTAAGGGTCCTTTCAAAGAAATCTCCAAGCTCCTTTAAGTCCGTTAGCACCTTTGCGTCGTAGGAAGAAAGGGCGTAGTCCCTTATAAACCTTTCATACCTTTGTTTGGGAAGCTCGGGCATGGTTGCCCTGATCTCTTCTATCCACTCCTCTTTTATTACCAAGGGTAGAAGGTCCGGGTCTGGGAAGTATCTGTAGTCCTCTGCCTCTTCTTTGGTTCTCATGGAATGGGTGAGCCCAGTGGATGGGTCAAAGGTGCGGGTCTCCTGCGCTATTTTTCCGCCAGTAGAGAGAATTTTTGCCTGCCTTTCTATCTCACTCTCTATTGCCTTTTGAACAAACTTAAAGGAATTCACATTCTTTATTTCTACTTTTGTGCCAAGTTGATTTGTGCCCTTAGGTCTTAGGGAAAGGTTTATGTCGCACCTTAGCTGTCCCTTTTCCATATCTGCCTTAGAGACGCCCGCATACCGGAGTATATTCCGGAGGGTCTCCAAAAATTCCCTTGCAAGCTCCGGAGAGTCTATGTCTGGTTCAGTAACGATCTCTATTAGTGGTGTGCCAGCCCTGTTTAGGTCTATGTAAGTTTTGTTGCCCTCGTGAATGTTTTTACCCGCATCTTCTTCTAAGTGTAGTCTTCTTATGCGAATTTTTTTGCCGTTGACATCCACCCACCCATCTGTAGCCAAGGGCTGTTCATACTGGGATATTTGATATCCCTTTGGCAGGTCCGGATAAAAGTAGTTCTTTCGGGCAAAGATAGAAAAGGTATGCACCTTGCAATTGAGGGCTAAAGCTGCCCTTACGGCGTACTCAACAGCCCTTTTATTGACCACGGGAAGACTACCAGGCAGACCAAGGCATACAGGACACACAAGGCTGTTGGGCTCTGCCCCAAACTCCACAGGGCACGGGCAGAACATTTTGGTTTGGGTGTCCAATTGCACGTGGATCTCAAGCCCTATAACCGGTTCAAATTCCATGATTTTTTATTTTAACGAATAGCTCAGAAGGAGCCCTAGTGGATGTTCAGCATAACTGGATAAGACTCACTCTGTCTCCCTCTGCTTTTTACACTGTTCAAGCTCAAGCCTCAAGGATAGGAACTCCCTTTCTTTTTCCAGAAGTAGCTTTTGGACTTCTATATCCTTCTGTGCCAGTTCAAGCTCCTTCTCCTTGAGCTTTCCTTCCAATTTGTGGATCTCTTTCTCCTTGTCCTTGAGTTCCTTCCTTAGCTCTTCCGCCAAGGTCCTTTCCTTCTCACGATCCTCCAAAGCCTTCTTTAGAAGTTCTATTTCCTTTTCCTTTACCGCCAGAAGGGTGTATAGGCTGGAAAGCTCGTGAAAGAGCTCTTCCCTTTGTCTATCCTTTTGCATAAGCATCTCCAAATAGGTGGCTATCAGGCTTCCTTCAAAGCCCGCCTTTAACTTTTCCAAGTTGGAGGAAAGGTTGGCCTCTTGCTTAGACCTCTCTTCCTCCTTCTGGGTTAAAAACTCATACTCCTCCCTGTTTAAAAGAACATACCATATGCCGTCCTCCCCCTTTTCACCGGGAAGCACCCCTGCCTTTATGCGGTTCTTGACGGTGTTCAAAGACACTCCTATCAAGTTTGCATATTCACTTGCCTTTATTTTGACAGTATCCATGATACCCTCCTTTTAAAGGTTTGATACTTGATATAAATGATAGCAAATTGTTGTCAGAAATGTCAAGGGATGGTATGGGAGAAGTATTAACATAATGACAATTATATTAACAATATACTCCTGAATAAGCTACCATCCGTCATTCTTTGAACCCTTAAAGACAGGCGACCAAGCTACCCACCAAGGGAAGCAAAAAGTTATCGTCAATCCTTTTGGAAAAAAGTTCCACCAATGTGCCCGCAAGGGCTACCAAGAAAGCCTTTGGACCAAGGAAGGGAAAAAGAATCAAGCTGGTGCTAACAAAGAAAGCCAAAGCACCCTCCAGGCTTTTGTTTCCTATCTTCGTCTTTCCAAAGTGGTAGCCCACTATGCCCGCAAAGCCGTCTCCCACTGCGGTGATTACCACGCCCACCGCACTGCACTCTTTTGGGAAGAAAAGAAAGCTCAAAAATACACCCAAATTTAGCCAAAGGGCTTGAATGGATGGCTTTTCGCGGTTGTTCTCCCTCTCAAAGTAATAAATAAGATAGTATATGGGTTTTAGTCGGTCTTTGCCTAACTTAAAAACCAGCGAAAGATTTAAAAGGATCACCAAAAAGCACAATAGTAAAAGCAAAGGCTTTGGAAGTAAAAAAAGTGGCAAAAGCCACAGGAGGATGGAAAATATGTGAAACAGTTTTCTTCTTAGTTCTATGTTCATTCCCACTCTATGGTGGCAGGTGGCTTAGAGGATATATCGTACACCACCCTATTTACACCCTTTACCTCGTTTATGATCCTACGCATCACATGGTCCAAAAACTCGTAGGGCAGTTTAGACCAGTCGGCGGTCATGCCATCCACACTATCCACAGCCCGTAGACCCACTACCCTTTCGTATGTCCGAACATCCCCCATCACCCCCACGCTCTTTACTGGCAATAGCACCGCAAAGGCTTGCCAAACCTTGTCATAAAGTCCCCATTTTTTTAGTTCCTCTATGAATATGGCGTCCGCTTCCCGGAGGACGTTTAGGTCTTCTTCTTTTACCTCTCCCAAGATCCTAATGGCAAGCCCTGGACCAGGGAATGGATGCCTCCGAAGTATGCCCTCGGGAACTCCCAAAAGTTTCCCTATTTCTCTAACTTCATCCTTGAATAGCTCCCTCAAAGGTTCCAAAAGCTCCAAAGACATCCTCTCTGGCAGTCCTCCCACGTTGTGATGGGTCTTTATTACTTGGGCTCCCTCTATGCCCGCGCTCTCCACCACATCGGGATAGAGGGTTCCCTGAAGCAAAAGCTCCGCCCCAAAGTCCCTTGATTCCCTTTCAAAGACCTCAATAAAGGTATGTCCTACGATCCTTCTCTTTTCTTCTGGGTCTTCCACACCTCTCAGTCTCTCCAAAAACAATTGGCTTGCATCTACCTTCTTGAAGGGAAAGTTCATTGCCCTAAAGTAGCCCTCCACCTCTTGGGCTTCGCCCTTTCTTAAAAGTCCATGATCCACGAATATACCCAGAAGGTTATTTCCAATAGCCCTGTAAGTTAAGGCAAAGGCTACGGTAGAATCCACACCGCCAGAGAGGGCACATATAACCTTTCTGTTTCCTACCTTCTGCCTTATTTCCTCTATGCTCCTTTCAATAAAGTCCTCCATCTGCCAGTTCTTTTCTGCCTTTGCCACCTTGAAGAGAAAGTTAGCAAGCATCTCCTTCCCATACTGGGTGTGGGCAACCTCTGGATGGAACTGAACGCCATAAATGGGCTTTTCTCTGTGCCTAACTGTCGCGTAAGGAGAGTTTTCCGAACTTGCCAAAACCTCAAAGTCTGGTGGCAGTTTGGAGACCTTGTCCGCATGGCTCATCCACACATCAAAGCTCGTTGGGAGTCCTTCAAAGAATGGGTCTTCCTTCAGAGCTTGTAGCTTTGCCCTGCCATACTCTTGCCTTTCTGCCTTTTCCACAACACCACCCAACTGAAAGGTTATAGCCTGAAGCCCATAGCATATGCCAAGGATGGGTATGTTTAACCCATACAGTCTTTCGTCGGGCAGCGGAGCCTTTGGCATATAAACGCTGGCAGGTCCTCCAGACAGAATAATGGCGTAGGGCTTCTTTTCAAGGAGCTTTTCCACCCTTTCATAGAAGGGCACAATTTGACTGTAAACTCCTAACTCCCTTATCCTTCTGGCGATCAGCTGGACATACTGGGAACCAAAGTTAAGAACAAGAACAGGTCTTAGCATATGAATATGATAAACTTAAAGCTTATGGAATATCACGTGAAGGACCTTAGCCTGGCAGAGGAAGGAAAAAACCGTATAGAGTGGGCAGAAAGGGATATGCCCGTATTGAGAAGCATAAGGGAAAGGTTCAGCAAGGAAAAGCCCTTTAAGGGTTTAAGGATCTCCGCATGCCTGCACGTAACTACAGAAACCGCTAACCTGATGATCACATTAAAAGAAGGTGGTGCGGAGGTATATCTTACTGCGTCAAACCCTCTATCAACACAGGATGATGTTGCCAGTGCCTTGGTAAAGTATTATCAAATCCTTGTCTTTGCCATAAAAGGTGAGGACACGGAAACCTACTACTCGCACATAAGGGCTGTTATAGAAAAGGAGCCCCACATAGTAATAGACGATGGAGCAGACCTAATATCTACCATCCATAAAGACTATCCGCACTTGTTAGGTAAGGTAATGGGTGGTATGGAGGAAACCACCACGGGCGTAATAAGGCTCAGGGCTATGGCACAAAAAGGTGTTCTGGGCTTTCCCATTATTGCGGTGAATGATGCCTACACCAAGCACATGTTTGACAACCGCTATGGCACGGGTCAGTCTACTATAGACGGCATCCTGAGGGCTACCAACCGGCTCATAGCGGGCTCTTACTTTGTGGTGGCTGGCTACGGTTGGTGTGGCAAAGGAGTAGCCCAAAGGGCTAGGGGTATGGGAGCAACGGTGATCGTAACGGAGGTGGACCCAATAAAAGCATTAGAAGCCAAGATGGATGGCTTTTTGGTAATGCCCATGAAAGAGGCAGCAAAGCTCGGGGACTTTTTCGTTACTGTTACGGGCAACGCATCCGTCATAAGAGGAGAACACTTTGAGGTGATGAAAGACGGTGCCATAATCTCTAACGCAGGGCACTTTGATGTGGAAATTGATAAAAAAGCCTTGGAAAGCATGGCTGTATCCAAGAGGGAGATAAGAAGGTTCGTGGAGGAATACACCCTCAAGGACGGCAGACGCATATACCTATTGGCACAGGGTAGGCTCGTAAATCTTGCCTCCGCAGAAGGTCATCCTGCGTCGGTGATGGATATGTCCTTTGCCAACCAAGCCCTCTCGGCAGAATACATCGCCAAAAACTACAAAAACCTTGAGAAGAAGGTCTATAAAGTGCCCGATGAAATAGACAGGGAGGTGGCGGTTTTAAAGTTAAAGAGTATGGGCGTAGAAATAGACCAGCTAACACAGGAGCAGATAGCTTACCTTTCCTCTTGGGAGATAGGGACCTAACTTATCCACAGCAATCCCTACTTCTCCTTCTTTTAAACCAAAAATAGAGAAACGCTAGCCCGAGGACAACTATTAAAACATACTCCACAATCTTTAAACAATAATCCTACATCATCCTATCCTATGCACCCTGAACTTCCACCTCGTTTGGTGCTGTAAAGAATGCTACTGGAAGCACTATATAACCCACAAGCACTAGCAAACCACCTAACCCAAACAGGATTATTGCAATCGCACCTATAAACATCAAAAGCCCCGCAATCTTAAAAAGATTATGAGCTATTGCTGAGGCAAGAATTTCGTATGCTTGTTTGTAAAAATAGAAACTAACCACTATAATGGCGTACGCAACTATAGCAGCAATAACAAACCCCGAGCCTAATCCTAAAATGGCACCTGTTTCGTTTCTCATGATTGCGAACGATAATATTCCTGCCATTAGCCCAAAGGCAAAAGCTATTACTATACCAGCTATGTTTAAAATGAAACCTATCAAAACCTTTTGAAAAATACTCGGCTTTCTTAGTATATTGCTTAGCTGGTACATGCTGATAAGCCATAGAACAGACCCCACGATGCCTAAAAGAGTCGCTACTGTTCCCGGCATAAAAACTAACAGGATTAAGATAGAACCAATGCCACCGAGCATTTTCTGGGTGGATATATTCACCCTCTGAGTGGGCAAGTTGTCTTGTCCCATCATGACTTACCTCCCTGTTGTTTTTAATATAGCTTAATGCAAAAAGGAAGAGCTGTCAAATAGTTTTTATCCTATACCTATACTCTAACCTACTAAAAGGCTCATTAATCTATAAGCGGTAACCCCGGAGACCCATGCCACCGCGAAGCTGTACGCTAAGAACAACAAAGCAAACCTTGTGCCTCCCTCCTTTTGCAAAACTGCCACCGTGCCTAAGCAGGAGGTGTATAAGAGTATAAAGACCATAAAGGCAAGGGCTTGGGCTGGGTTCATGGAGTTTTTAACGGCAGACTTTAGTTGGGAGTGTTCCTCCTCCACCTCAAAGGCCTTTGGCATTGGGTTTAAAACATTAAGAACCGATTCTTTAAAGGCATTGACAAAGGCTACTCCTTGCTCCTGAAGTGCCTTTTTGGGTTCAAACTCTTCCTTTTTCTCTTCCTCCACCGAGTAGATAACTCCCATAGAGCTAAGAACGACCTCCCTAGCGAGAAAAGCTGGAATAAGGGATGTGGTGATCTGCCAATCTTCAAGTCCCATTGGTTTGAATATGGGCACCAACGCCCTGCCTACATAACCCGCAACGCTGTCCTTTGGATTGGAAACACCCGGGGGTAAATTTAGCATAGCCCAAAGAACCACAGAAACCGCAAATATTAGGGTTCCAGCCCTGTATATGAAATGTTTCACATGTGCCCAGGTGATACTAAGCACCAGCTTTAGGGCGGGCAAACGGTAGGGTGGAAGTTCCAAGATCATATGTTGCAAAGAGCCTCTATAAACCAGCTTTTGAAGGAAAAAGGAGGTTAAAAAGGCAACCAGAACACCAAAAAGATAAAGCAGAAAAATCACAAGGGCGGGATTTGGAAAAAAGAGAACCGCAAAGAAGGAAAAAACCACAAGCCTTGCGGGACAGCTCATAAAGGGGACCATTGCCAAAACCAAGAGTTTGTCCCTTTTTGTCTCCATTACCCTTGACGCCATTATGGCGGGCACATTACAACCAAAGCCCAAAAGGAGGGGAATAAAACCAGTGCCATTCAGTCCAATCCTATGCATCAAACCATCCATCAAAAAGGCAACCCTTGGCAGATATCCAGAAAACTCAAGCAGGGAAAGGATAAAAAGAATGCTTGCGATCAGGGGCAAAAAGGTAAGCACAAAGCCCACACCACCTACAACCGCCTCGGATAAAAACCTTGAAAGCAAAGACTCGCCCAAAAGATAAACCACTAAAGGAGAAATAAAGTTGTTCATAAAACCGTCCAGCCATTCCATCCAAGGAGCAGAAAAGTCAAAAGCTATTTTGAACATAAAAAACATCAAAAACAAAAAGAAAAACAGACCAAAGATCGGATGCAAAAGGAGTTTATCTAAACTGTCCGTCAGCTCAAAGGCACCTTGATTTACCTTTTTTACCACCTTGTAGAACAAACCATGGGCAAAGGCAAATCTCTCATCCTTCAAAAGTCTGTCAAAATCCTCTCCGTAAAGTTCTTGGGCTTTTTTGATCTTTTCAAACTTGGGACTTCCCTCCACCTTGGAAAGGTATTCTTCTAAGGTTTGGGAGTATTTCAAAGGAATGGGCTTTATCTTTTGCTCGTAAGTTTGGACTATTGCCTCCAACAGCTCTTCTTTTCCCTCACCAGTCCTACCGTTAGTTTGGACTACCTTTATTCCCAAAAGTTCAGAAAGTTTTTCTTTATCTACCTCTATGCCGAGCCTTTGGGCTTCGTCCACCATGTTTAAAACAATCACGGTAGGCATTTCCATCTCCAATAACTCCGCAGTCAGGAGGAGGTCCCTTTCCATGTTGGGAGTTTCCAGCACATTTACCACCACATCGGGCTTTTGGTTCAAAAGGTAGTCCCTTGCCACCTGCTCTGCCTCGGAAAAGGGCTCAAGGCTGTAAATGCCGGGCAAATCCACCAAGTAAATCTCATAACCCTTATAAAAGGCTTTACCTTCCTTCTTTTCTACGGTGGTGCCCGCCCAGTTTCCAACCCGCAGTGTGGTTCCAGCAATGTGATTGAGAAGGCTTGTTTTACCTACATTAGGATTTCCCACAAGGGCTACGTTGATCTTCATTGAACCTTTATCTTTTGTGCCAAGCTCTTGCTTATAGCTATCTTAGAGTGGTCTCCTTTGACAACCATACACCAACACAGCTTCTGCACCACTTCAAACACCTAACCCGTTCTTATACACATAG
>DAIUER010000016.1:0-11570 GCA_036845005.1 Thermocrinis sp. | reverse complement strand
TGGCAGTCATGTGCATTGGGATAGAAAGCTGGACGGAAGGATCGCCCAGGCTATGATGAGCATTCAGGCTATAAAGGGGGTGGAAATAGGGCTTGGTTTTGAGGCAGCCAAAAGGTTTGGCTCCGAGGTCCATGATGAGATCGGCTACAGAGAGGGCGAAGGATACTTTAGGTATTCCAACAACTTGGGAGGTTTGGAGGGGGGCATAACCAACGGCATGCCTATAATAGTACGATGTGCCATGAAGCCCATACCCACCCTAACCAAGCCTCTCAGAAGTGTGGATGTTTTAACAAAAGAGGAGGTGAGGGCAGGAAAGGAGAGAACAGATGTGGTGGCAGTGCCCGCCGCGTCGGTGGTGGGTGAATCCGCCTTAGCTTTAGTCTTGGCAGATGCCTTTCTTGAAAAGTTGGGCGGAGACTTTATGGAAGAGATAAAGGAAAGGTATAGAATTTACTTAGAACATGTTAAAAGTTTTTGAAGAAATAGGCAGGGCAACCCTTCTAACCCTCTGGGCTATATTTTTCCTGTTTAAAAATCCTCCAAGATTAAAGCACTTTATAAAACAGCTTGCCTACTTGGGGGCAGAAACCACCCTAGTGGTGCTAATAACTTCCCTGTTTAGTGGTGGAGTTATAGCTTTGCAAACCTACAGCACCTTTCACAAGTTCAACGCAGAATTTTTAATAGGTGCGGTGGTAGCCCTCTCTATGGGTAGGGAACTCGGTCCTGTGCTTACCGCCCTGATGGTGGTTGCCCGTGTTGGCTCTGCTATGACTGCCCAAATAGGAACCATGCGTATAACCGAACAGATAGACGCCTTAGAGGTAATGGGTATGGACCCTCGGAGCTATCTTATCACACCTCGAATAGTGGCTGGAACTCTTGGTGTTCCAATGCTCACCGTTTTGTCCAACATAGCTGGCATCTTTGGTGGATGGTTTGTGGCGGTAAAACTCTTTGGAGTTAATGAATATCTATTCTGGGAGAAGATGAAAGACCTCACCGAACTGCATGACTTTTTAGGCGGACTATACAAGGCTACCTTCTTTGGTTTTATCATCACTGCGATTAGCTGTTATTTTGGCTTTTACACAAGGGGTGGCACGGAGGGTGTTGGCAGGGCTACCACCAACAGTGTGGTTGCATCCTCTATGTTGGTGCTAATATCCGACTACTTCTTGACAGCGATAATCTTTTGATATAATTATTTCTCTGGGTAGGGGCGGTAGCTCAGCGGGAGAGCGCCTGCTTGGCGTGTAGGAGGTCGGGGGTTCAAATCCCCTCCGCTCCACCAAAAACTACTTCTTTTTTGGCAAAAGTGCAAAGGTCAAAAAGTTTCCCTCCTTTTTTGGGGGTCCCTCAAGTTGCCCACAGTCTGAGAGTTCCTCCACAATCTTACTGACCAATTTATCTCCCAGTTCTGGATGGGCATTTTCTCTACCCCTGAACCTTATTCTAACCCTCACCTTGTCCCCATCCTCCAAAAATTCTCTCATGTGCTTTAGTTTTACCTTAAGGTCGTGCTCATCAATACGCAAAGAGAGGTTCATATCCTTTACTTCCATAGAGTGTTCCTTTTGCTTCTTCCTTGCTTCCTTCTCTTTCTTTTTTAGCTCATACAAAAACTTTCCGTAATCTAATAGCTTACAAACGGGAGGGTTGGCGTTTGGGGCTATTTCCACCAGGTCCAACCCCCTTTCCTCTGCAATTCTTAAAGCTTCTTGAAGTGGCACTATGCCTATCTGCTTTCCATCTTGGTTGATAAGCCTGACTTCCTTTGCCCTTATCTGTCTGTTTACCCTATAATCCATTAGCACCTCCAAAGGTTTTTATTAGAACAAAAATTGAAAGCAAAAAGTTTATAAAGAAAAGGGCAGTGGATAACAAAGAAAGCCTTCTGAACTTAATTCTCTTGGGGTGGTCGTAATCAATTTGGTCTATATCTCCCAACTCCCTTTTGAGATTTTTTAGATAGAAAGACAGCCCTACATTTAACGCCAGACCAACCATAAGCAAGAGGGCATATACTTTTTCATCAGCTAATAGAAAATAAAACAAAAGCATAAAAAATGCAAGCTTGTAAAACCTCCAGAGGATCCTCCCATAAAATCTACCCGCAAGGTTTTTATCCTTTTCGGTCCGCAAAAGAACGGGTGCTACCAAAAAGACTATGGAAAATAGCGTCCCTGCGTAAAGGGAAAGGATAAGCTTTTCAAACATCAAAAAGTTCCCTTACCTTTTTGGGGATAGATGTTAGCCTACCCTCTTTAACAAAGCAGTGCTTAGTTCTTCCCTCTGCCCTCAGGCTGTCCTCCACAAACAACCGGTAGCTAAAACTGAAAAAATACCTGTCCATACTATCCAATTTTATCTCCACGCATACCTCTTCATCGTAAAAGATAGGCTTTTTAAACCTGCATTCTGCCTCCAAAAGGACCACCTCATAGCCCTCTTCTCTCAGTTTGGCGTAGGGAATGCCCAAATTTCTGAGTAGCTCGCCCCTTGCCTCTTCAAAGAGCCTGAAGTAGTTTGAATGATGCAAAAAGCCCTGCGCATCCGTTTCGTAAAATTGCACCCTCCTTCTGTAGATCACTTTGCGAGAACCCTCTCCACCTCAGCTATATCTGTTATTCCCCTACGCACCTTCAATATTCCCGCCTCATAGAGGGTGCGCATACCTCTACTTTTAGCAAAGTCTCTTATGTCCTCTGCTGTGGCACCTTTAACGATCAGCTTTCTCATTTCTTCATCCACCTCTAAAATCTCATGAACTGCAGTTCTTCCCTTGTAGCCAGTCCCTTTACATTCTTCACACCCATTTGGATTAGCCTTGTATATGGTTATATTCTCGTCTAAGCTTTTCAACACCCCCAATCTAACCAAAGCTTCCTTCGGGGTATCATCTACAAGCTTACACTTGGGACACAGTTTTCTTAATAACCTTTGTGCTACCACGAGTATTAGAGATGAACCTACTAAGAAGGGTTCTACACCCATATCAACAAGTCTTGTTATGGAAGATGGAGCATCGTTGGTATGCAATGTAGAGAAAACCAAATGACCCGTAAGGGCTGCTCTTATACCTATCTCTGCGGTTTCCATATCCCTTATCTCACCTATGAGGATTATATCTGGGTCCTGTCTTAAGAACGCCCTAAGAACTGAAGCAAAGGTAAGTCCTATCCTTTCATTAACTTGCACCTGATTTAATCCGGGGATGGAAACCTCCACCGGGTCCTCTGCAGTCATTATATTAACATCAGGGCTATTGCGCTCCATCAAAGCAGAATACAAAGTAGTCGTTTTTCCCGAACCAGTTGGACCCGTCACTAAAATCATACCCCATGGCGTCCAGATTGCCTTTCTAAACTTTTCAAGGTCATCGGGCTCAAACCCAAGGTTTTCTAATTTCACACTTAAATACTTTTCCGCTTCCTGTATTCTCATAACTATCTTTTCACCATACACTACAGGAACAGTGGAAACCCTTAGGTCTACTTTTTTATTGCCGATCTTTGCCCTTATCCTACCATCCTGGGGCTTACGTCTCTCCGAAATATCCAGATCTGCCATTATCTTAAACCTTGCAACAACTGCATCTTTTATATTTATGGGGAATTCATGAAATATTCTTAGCACCCCATCCACCCTATACCTAACTACCAGCTTTTTTTCCTGAGGCTCTATGTGTATATCAGACGCCCCTAAATTTACCGCCTCCGTAATAAGAAAGTTTGCAAGCCTAACTATGGGTCCTTCTCCCGCTTCTTTACTTATAGCGTCCAAAGATAATTCTGATTCTGATGTTTCTATCTCTATTTCGCTAACTTCGCTTATTTCTTCAAGTATGTCCTGCGTTTGTGGATATAGCTTGTTTAGGATATCTTCTATTGTTTTTTTAGGCGCTGCATAGGATACTATATTGTCTATCTTACTGGCAAATCTTAGCTCATTTATAGCAGATTGATTGAAAGGATTGATCATAACTACGGTTAGCTTGCCATCTTGGCAAGAGACTGGTGCGATCAGATGCCTTTTTAGGATCTCCTGAGGTATTTTGTTGAGGATCTCGGCTGGTATGTTTATGCTTTTTAAATCGCCTTTCCAGAGTTTTTGTGGTGTATATTTTGTGTAAAAATTCAAAAGCTTTTCATCGTCCATAAAACCAAGTCTTAGAAGGGTTGTTATAATGTCTTCGTTCTTTTCTTTGGAAGAGATCGCTTTTTGGGCTTGGTCTTTTGTTATGTATCCAAGCTTGCTGAGAAATTCTAAGAGCTTTGCCTCATCCATAGCTTTCTTCCTCAGAGGGAAAGTTTCCACTTTCTACGGTCCTTTTAAATTCTTCCAAAGCCTTCCTGAAAAGTTCTGCGGAGTTCATGTACCTCCTGACGAACTTTGGCTTTATATCTTCCACCAAACCCACAAGGTCGTAAAAAACAAGAACCTGTCCGTGGCAATAGGGTCCCGCCCCTATGCCTATGGTTATAGCTTTAGCAGATTGTGTGAGCTCCTTAGCAAGGTCCGTGGGCATAGTTTCAAGCACTATCATAAAGGCACCCGCCTCCTCTAATATTTTAAAATCCTTCTTGATCCTTTCTGCCTCCTCCTCCCTACCAACCACCCTGTAGCCTCCTATTGTGTTTATCTTCTGAGGAGTAAAGCCCAGATGCCCAACCACTGGAATGCCTATACGAACAAGCTTATAAACTAAATCAGCTATTTCTTCTCCTCCTTCTAACTTAACTGCGTTTGCTCCACCTTCCTTTATTAGCCTACCGCAATTTTCAACGGCTTTTTCCACGCTAACTTGATAGCTCATAAAGGGCATATCTGCTATAATAAAGCTCCCCTTTGCGCCCCTTCGGACTGCCTTTGTGTGATAGATCATTTCCTCCACAGTGACCTCCAAGGTGGAGTCCTTCCCTTGAAAAACCATACCCAAAGAATCACCCACCAGTATGCAATCTATACCCACTTGTTCGCATAGCTTGGCAGACAGATAATCGTAAGTGGAGATCATGGTGATCTTTTGTCCCTTTTCCTTCTTGTTAAAAAGGGTCCGAATGGTAGTTTTCATCCACTGCTACCCTCTTGTGTAGCTACCTCTGCTTCTATGGCGTTCAAGGCATTGACCAGCTCACTAGCCAAAGTTCTGATGGATTCAAGGTTTTGCATATCCCTAAGTTCTCTTATCAAAGGAAAAAGAACATCCAAAAGTTTATCCTTCTGAGGTCCCTCTCCTACCTTTATCTGATAAGCCCCTGCCAAAAGGGGGTTCATAATAACTTGCACCAACTCCTTTACTTGACGTTTATCTTCTGCTGTACTCAGAGCCTGTAGGTCTGTGTATATTTTCTTCAAAAGCCCTATACCAAGTTCGAACTCCTTTGACATTATACTCCTCCTCTAAGCTTCTTTTTGTCAAATTATACTCGGAGGGGGAGGGATTCGAACCCCCGGTGGGCCCTGAGACCCACAGGTGATTTCAAATCACCCACCTTCGGCCGCTCGGTCACCCCTCCTGGCATAATATACTATTTTAATGCCAGAGCTCTGCGTAGCATTAGATACTGAATATGATAATGCCCTTAAGCTTGTCAAAGCCCTTAGGGGCAAAGATATAACCTTCAAGGTGGGCTATAAGCTCTTCATCTCTCACCACAGAAGGATCACAGAGCCCATAAAGGAGGAAGGTTTTGAACTCTTTTTGGACCTCAAACTCCACGACATACCAAGCACAATCCAAAAGGGCGTGCTGTCTGCAAAGGAGCTTGGGGCGGCCTATCTAACGGTTCACATAACCTCCGGGAGGGATGCCCTACGGCGGGCGGTTGAGGTGGGCGATGGTATAAAACTGTTGGGCGTGAGCCTTCTAACAAGCCTGGAAGAAGAACACCTAAAGGATTTTGGCGTATGCCTGTCAAAGGAGGAGTATGTGTTAAAGCTGACAAGCCTCGCCCTTGAGTGTGGTATTACGGGTCTCGTGTGTTCTGGAAAGGAACTTCCTCTTTTAAAGTCAAGGTTTAACTTCTTTGCGGTGGTTCCCGGTGTGAGGCTCGGAGAAGAAGAGAGGGAAGACCAAAGGAGAGTTGTTAGTCTGGAAGAAGCCCTAAGGAATGGCGCAGACATGGTGGTTTTAGGAAGGAGCATCCTTAGGTCTCAGGACCCGGTGAAAACTGTTGAAGATATTCTTGCCTTATTACAGACCCATCCCTGAGTTCCACAATGCGCTTTGTTTGTCTGGCTAAGTCTATCTCGTGGGTAACCATTACAATGGTTGTCTGACTTTTGTTGATCTCCTTGAATATGTCCATAACTCTTTGGGTGTTGGTGGAATCTAAGTTTCCGGTGGGCTCGTCCGCCAAAAGGACTTTTGGTTGGTTTATAAGAGCCCTTGCTATGGCTGTCCTTTGCATCTCTCCCCCAGAGATTTCGTAGGGTTTTCTGTTTTCCTTTCCCTTCAACCCAAGTCTTTCTAAGAGAACCATAGCCCTTTCCCTTGCCTCCTTTATAGGCACTCCTTTTTTTATAGCGGGCAAGATTACATTGTCCAAAAGGCTGAGCTCTTGCACCAGGTAATGAAACTGAAAGACAAAGCCAAGTTTGGAATTTCTTAGGTATGAAAGCCGTTTGTCTTTGGAGTAGTCTATCTTCTCATCCTCAAAGAATACCTCTCCTTCTGTTGGCTTGTCCAAAAGCCCCAGTATGTAAAGAAGGGAACTTTTGCCAGAGCCCGAGGCACCTATTATGGAAACAAACTCTCCCTCATAAATCTCCAGGTCTATGCCCTTTAAAATCTGCTCAGAACCTACGGTTTTTTTAATCCCACTTAGCCTTATTAGAGGCTTCATTCCTTCAAAATCTCTTCCTTAAAGGCTTTCATTGCCCTGATCGCCCTCTCCGCAAGCAATCTCTTTTTTTCTTCTTTACTTTTGACCTTTTGGTCCAAAGGTGGCAAGAGCCCCATGACGGGTGCCATAGGCTGGAGTGTCCCTTGTTTAGAGGTGATGTATCTTATCAATGAGCCCAGCATGGTTTCCTCCGGCGGGACCACAAGCTCCAAACCTCTTATCAACCTTGACGCATTTATACCAGCCATCAGTCCAGTGCCTACGGAAGCAGTATAACCCTCTACGCCCGTTATTTGACCAGCAAAAAAGATGTTTGGATATTTTCTCATGTTCAAAAAGGGTGTTAGTATACGGTTAGACTGAATGAAGGTGTTTCTGTGCATAGAACCAAGCTTTACAAAGACCGCATTCCTCAAGCATGGTATGAGCCTGAAGACCCTCTTCTGCTCTGAGTAGGTCATTCGGGTTTGAAAGCCCACCAAAGAGAGGAGAGTTCCCTCTCTGTTTTCCCTCCTGAGTTGTACCACTGCAAAGGGTTCCTTGCCCGTCCTTGGGTCTGTCAAACCCACCGGCTTCATAGGTCCAAAGAGAAGGGTTTTGTAGCCCCTTTCCGCCAGTGTCTCTATGGGCATACAGCCCTCAAAGTATATGGCTTTTTCAAAGTCTTTGAGTTGCACCTTTTCCGCCTTGAGTAGCTCTTCATAAAAAACCCTATATTCCTCCTCCGTTAGGGTGCAGTTGAAGTAATCCTCCGCACCTCCCTTGTTATACCTTGAACCCCAAGAGCCCTTGGAGAAATCCACGCTATCTGCCTCTACGATGGGAGATATGGCATCGTAAAAGTAAAGGTATTCATAACCTACCAGCTCCTTTATATCCTCCGCAAGGGCTGAAGAGGTCAAAGGACCGCTGGCAATCACTACTACCTCATCCCTTGGCACCCTCTTAACCTCTTCATAAAATACCTTTACGTTGGGATGGTGGGTCAAAATTTCTGTGATCCTTTTGGAGAACTTTTCTCTATCCACCGCGAGGGCGGTGCCTGCGGGCACATAAAACTCCTTGGCGGTCTTTATAATCAAAGAATCAAGGATTAAAAGCTCCTCCTTTAAAAGCCCCGCACCGGAGCTAAGCTCTATGCTACCAAAGGTGTTGCTACATACAAGCTCTGCAAATTTGCCCGTTCTATGTGCGGGCGTCATCTGGTGAGGTCTCATTTCATACAAATGCACCTCTATCCCAGTATTTGCCAACTGCCAAGCACACTCACTACCAGCTAACCCTGCACCTATAACTATAACTTTTTTCACCTGTGTTATTATATTAAGGTAGAAAAGGCGCGTAGCTCAGATGGAAGAGCGCCGCCCTTACAAGGCGGAGGTCGGCGGTTCGAGTCCGCCCGTGCCTATATAAAAAAGGAGGTGTTGCCATGGAAAAGAACGTTGCTACCTGGGACAGGGCGGTGAGGGTAGTAGTAGGGCTCATACTTATTTACCTTGCCTTTACCAATGGTGGTCTATGGTGGGTGTTGGGTATAATAGGCTTGGTGTTTATAGGAACCGCAATAACGGGCTTTTGTCTTCTTTACAAGGTGGTGGGCTTCAGGACTGGTTGAAGGTTCTGGCTATAGATTGGGGCACAAAAAGGCTGGGACTTGCCTTAGGGGACACATCCCTAAAGTTGGCGGTCCCACTGAAACCTCTTGCTAACAGGGAGGGAGTTTATAGTTCTATACTTTCTATAATCCAAGAGTATGGAGTAAACCTTGTCCTTTTGGGTCTTCCTCTAACACCCAGCGGGAAGGAAGGGCAGAGGGCTTTGGAAGTCAGAAAGTTTGCAAAGGAATTGGAGTCCATGCTCCCGGAGGGTGTATCCCTTGACTTTTGGGACGAAAGATACACTACAGAAGAAGCCCTTAGGCTAGCGGAGGGCTTCCGTAAGAAAAGAGAATTGAAGGATTCGCTTTCAGCTTATGTAATGCTCATTGAGTTTTTTGAAAGTCTATGATAAAGCTTTTGGCTATTCTTGGCTTGGTTTTTGTCTTTTTGGTCTATTCCTTTTTTCCCGTCAAGACCGAAAGGACGGTGGAGATCCCTTACGGGAAAACCAGCTTAGATATTGCCCTTCTGCTCTACAGGGAGGGTGTGATAAGAAGCCCTATATCTTTTATGGCTATCCACTCTTTAATTAGGGGAAAGCTGGAGGCGGGAGAGTATGAGTTCAAGGGTTGGGTTTTCCCTTGGGACGCTTACCTAAAAATCCACCGAGGGCAAAGAAAGCTTTACAAAATCACCGTCCCAGAAGGCTTTGACCTGTATGATATAGCAGATCTTCTGGAGGAATACTCTATCTGCAAAGGGGAAGATTTTTTGAAAGTAGCAAACTCCCCGGAAACCGCCAAAAGATATGGGCTTAGAACTTACACCATGGAAGGTTTTTTGTTCCCAGATACTTACTACTTTTCAAAAAACACCCATCCCCTCAGGGTGGTGGATGTGATGTTTAAAAACTTCCTCAAGAGGACAGAACACCTTAGGGCAAAGTTAGAAGAGAGAAACCTAACCCTTGAGGAATGGGTGATAATCGCCTCTATGGTGGAAAAAGAGACCGCGGTGCCAGAGGAGAGACCTATCATCGCCTCGGTGATCCTAAACAGGATAAAGTTGGGAATGCCCCTTCAGATAGACCCTACCGTCATATACGCCCTGAAAAGAAGGGGAGAGTGGAAGGGTGTCTTAACCAGAAAACATTTGCAATTGGAGGACCCTTATAACACCTATTACCACAAGGGACTTCCCCCATCCCCCATATGCAACCCAAGCCTTCAGTCCTTGGAGGCGGTTCTGAATCCCGCTAAGACAGATTACCTTTACTTTGTGTCTATGGGCAATGGCAGACATGCTTTTAGTTCCAATTACAGTGACCATTTGAAAAATATTGCAACATACAGAAGATAGGTTATATATTTAACTCCTATGGTTCCAAAGGTGTATTTAGGTGTGGAATGGTTGGGGGCGGAGCGCGTGCTGTCCTCTTATCAGCCTGTAGAGGACTGTGGTGCCAGTGTGGTTTTCTTGGGCATAGCCCGGGAGGACGATGGGGTGCAAGAGCTTCATTACGAGGCGTTCCCAGAGATGGCAATAAAGGTAATGGAGGAGATAAGGCAGGAGGCTTTAGCCAAGTTTCCCATAAAGGAGGTTTTTATACATCATCGGCTTGGTGTGGTTAAGGTAGGCGAGCCCTCTTTCTTAGTGATAGCCTACGGTGGGCACAGGGAGGAGACCTTTTCTGCCTGCAGGTATGTGGTAGATGAGGTAAAAAAGAGGGCACCCATTTGGAAAAAAGAGGTCTATAAAGACGGTAAGGGAGAGTGGGTTTTGGGAGCCTAAAAACTATGGAGGTGGTCCAATGCTAAGAAAGGGTGCAGACATTGTTATAGAAACACTAAAAAAAGAAGGGGTGGAGGTGGTCTTTGGCATACCCGGCGGTGCCATAATGGAGGTCTATGATGCCCTTTACAGGCAGGGTGGAATAAAGCATATTCTGGCAAGGCACGAACAGGGTGCAGGGCATATGGCAGAGGGCTACGCAAAGGCTACCGGAAAAGTGGGCGTTGCCATGTCAACCTCTGGACCGGGTGCTACAAACCTAGTAACTGCCATTGCGGATGCATACATGGATTCGGTGCCCGTGGTCTTCATCACCGGACAGGTGCCCACCCATCTAATAGGCAACGATGCCTTCCAAGAGGTGGATATAGTGGGAATTACCAGACCTATAACCAAGCACAACTTCTTAGTAAGGCGTATTGAAGACCTTCCTCTTATAATAAGGCAGGCTTTCTACATAGCATCCACAGGAAGACCGGGACCTGTGCTCATAGACATTCCAAAGGACATAACCCAAAAGCTCTCCGATGTTTCCATTCCAACGGATGAGGAGGTCAGAGAATCCCTCCCCGGCTACAAACCACATGTGGAAGGCAACCCTCAGCAAATTAAGAAGGCTGCAAAGCTCATAATGTCTGCAAAAAGACCGGTGCTGTATGTGGGTGGTGGTGCGGTTCAATCGGAAGCACAGAAGGAACTGGTGGAGTTGGCGGAGCTTATGAAAATACCCGTTACCACCACCAATATGGGTAAGGGTGCCTTCCCAGAAGACCATCCGTTGGCTCTGCATATGTTGGGAATGCACGGCACCTATTATGCAAACATGGCAGTTTATAACTGCGACCTTTTGATCGCGGTGGGTGCCCGTTTTGACGACAGGGTTACAGGAAAGATAGAGGAGTTTGCGCCCCAAGCCCAGATCATACACATAGACATAGACCCCGCGTCCATATCCAAAAACATAACGGTGGATGTGCCCATAGTGGGAGATGTAAAAATAGTCCTCAGAAAGCTCATAGAGGAGATAAAAAAGGAGGGTGCTAAGATCCTCTTCCCCAAGGAAAGGCAGGAGTGGATAGAGCGCATAGAAGGTTGGAAAAAGAAGTATCCCTTGAGGTATAGAAATTCTGACAGCGTTATAAAGCCTCAGTATGTGGTGGAGCAAATATGGGAAGCTACAAAGGGAGACGCCATAATTACCGCAGGGGTAGGTCAGCATCAGATGTGGGCGGCTATGTTCTATAAATACAAATTCCCAAGGCAGTTTATAAACTCCGGAGGGCTTGGAACTATGGGCTTTGGCTTTCCTGCCGCCATTGGGGCAAAG
>DAIUER010000015.1:0-12000 GCA_036845005.1 Thermocrinis sp. | reverse complement strand
TAGAACATCTGAAAAGCCGGTTTTCCCTTGAGGAGGTGGGAGATGACACCGCCTGTGTAAAGGTGGGGGAGAGCCTCTTGCTTTTGAGCTGTGATGCCCTCTTGGAGGGGAGGCACTTTTTAGGTTCTTATCCCATGTCTGCGGTAGGTTGGAAGGGGGTAAGCGCCTGCGTGAGCGACCTCATAGCCAACGGCGGAAAGCCTCTTTATTTGCTGACCACCCTCCTACTGCCCGACGTGGAGTTAAAAAAGGTGGATGAGCTTTATGAGGGTATCACAAGGGCTTGCGAGTTTTACGGTGTAAAGCTCGTGGGTGGCAATGTGGTCAAATCGGAACGCCTTGGCATAGACTTTTTTGGGGTGGGCTTGGCAGAAAGGTTTGTGGGAAGGGGCAGTGCCAAGGTGGGGGATGGTATTTTTGTAAGTGGCACCTTGGGGGATGCCCTTGCGGGTTTGGAGCTGATCCTGATGGAAAAGAGACACTACGAAGACTTTGAGCTCAGGCTCATAGAAAGACATCTAAGACCTACCGCAAGGATAGATTACATCGCCCACATTTCCAAGTATGCCAACGCCAGCATGGACATAAGCGACGGACTATCCTCGGACATCCAACACATGGCAAAGAGAAGCGGTTTAAGGTTTTCTGTCCAGAAGGAAAAACTGCCACTTTCAAGGGAGCTTTTGGAGTATGCCAAAAGGCATGGCAAGGACCCATACAGCTACGCCCTCCGGGGCGGAGAGGACTATCAACTGCTTTTTACACACCCTCCCTCTAAGCTAAACCCTTTTTTGGATATGACCCAAATAGGCACCGTGGAGAAGGGAGAGGGTGTGTTTTTGGACGGAGCTCCTTTGGAGGCACGGGGCTTTGACCACTTTAAATCCTAAAAGCAAGCTACTTTTGGTGGAGGATGATAAAAGCGTAAGCCAGGCTTTGCGAACCATTCTTCTGGAAGAAGGCTACGAGGTGGGCATAGCAGAAAGCATAGCAAAAGCCAGGGAGTTAATTCAGAGGGAGTATTTTCATGGAGTTCTTTTGGACCTTTGGCTACCGGATGGCAACGGCTTGGACTTTATAAGGGAACTGAGGGAACAACTGCCACTCTCTCCCATAATCGTGATCACTGGGCACGGAAAGACGGAGCACGCGGTGAGGTCCATAAAGGAAGGTGCCTACGATTTTCTTGAAAAGCCCTTTTCTATGGAGAGACTGCTTTTAACACTAAAAAAAGCCTTAGAGCTCTCCTTTGGTGAGGAGGAAGGGGAGGAGATGGTAGGAACCAGCAGGGCAATAATGGCGGTCAAGGAGCTCATAAGGAAGGTAGCCAAAAGCGAACTTAGCGTGCTGATCCTCGGAGAGAGCGGTGTGGGAAAGGAGCTAGTAGCAAGGCAGGTGCATAGGCTCTCGGGTAGGAAGCGTTTTGTGGACTTAAACTGTGCCAACCTTTCCGATGAGCTCTTTGAGGCGGAGCTATTTGGTTACGAAAAGGGTGCCTTCACCTCTGCCCATTCAAGGAAGGAAGGAAAGTTGGAGCTTGCCCATGAGGGCACCCTTTTTTTGGACGAGATCGGAGACCTCAGCCCAAAGGCACAGGCAAAGCTACTTAGGGTCTTAGAAACAAAACAGTTCAGCCGGCTCGGTGGAAACCAAGTAATAACCTCCAACTTTCGGCTTATAAGCGCCTCCAACAAGGACCTAAAAGCCATGGTGGAGGAAGGAAGCTTTAGGGAGGACCTATACCACCGCATTGCGGGCGTGGTCATAGAGGTCCCACCCTTGAGGGAAAGAAGGGAGGACATTCCCCTCTTGGTGGAATTCTTTTTGAAAAAATACCACTGCAAAAAGCACTTCACAGAGGATAGTCTAAAACTTTTGAAATCCCACCGATGGAAAGGAAATGTGAGGGAGCTAAAAAACTTTGTGGAAAGGCTCTGCATACTTCACGACGGAGAAGAGGTCTCAAAGGCAGATGTGGAGAGATTTTTGGGTATAACATATCAAGAAGATCTGGGAGGGCTATTTGAAGAGAAGGACTTGAGAACCGCAAAGCAGAAATTTGAAAAACTCTTTATACAGAAAAAGCTCAGGGAATACAACGGAGATGTAAAAAAGGTGGCAGAGGTAATAGGCATAGACCTTTCCAACCTTTACAGAAAGCTAAAGCTCTATGGGATAGAAGTATAATAAAACACTCCATGCGAGCCTTGATCTCTGTCTATTACAAAGAGGGTGTGGAGGAGCTGGCAAAGGCTTTACAGGAGCTTGGCTATGAAATCATATCCTCTTCAAGCACAGCAAAATACCTCAGGGAAAGAGGGCTAAAGGTAAGGGAGATAGAACAGATCACGAACTTTCCCGAAATATTCGGTGGAAGGGTAAAGACTTTGCACCCTTTCATTCACGGCGGAATACTCATGAGGGATTGGGTGGAAGAGGATAAAAGACAGGCTAAGGAGCTTGGAATAAAGCCCATAGATGTGGTAGTGGTAAATCTTTATCCCTTTGAGGAAAAGCTCAGAGAAGGATTGGAGGAGAGGGAGCTTATGGAGTTTGTGGATATTGGGGGTCCCGCCTTGATAAGGGCAAGTGCCAAGAACTTTTACAGGGTCTTGGTGGTCTGCGACCCTGCAGATTATCGTTGGGTTGCCCAAAAACTCAGAGAAAAAAGCCTTACCTTGGAAGACAGAAAATACCTGGCGGTAAAAGCCTTTTCCTTGACCGCCTATTACGATGCCTTGATCTCCAACGCCCTGGCAAACCTGTTTGGCATTTCTGAGATGTTTTCACATATGGCAATTCCCTTAAAGCTTGTAAAGGGTCTAAGGTATGGAGAAAACCCCCATCAAAAAGGATGGCTCTTTAGCGATCCTTTGGAAAGCCTTGGGATTGCCAACTCGGAGGTCCTGCAAGGAAAGGATATGTCCTTTAACAACTACCTGGACGCGGACTCCGCCTTAAAGCTTGTCTTTCAGTTTGAAAAGCCCGCCTGCGTGGTCGTAAAACACAACAACCCTTGCGGAACCGCCTTGGGAGAGAGTCCCTCAGAAGCCTTTTTGAAGGCAAAAGAAGCAGACCCAGAGTCCGCCTTTGGTGGCATTGTAGCCTTTAACTGCAAAGTGGATGAGGAATGTGCCAAGCTTTTGACGGAGATGTTCTTGGAGGTGGTGGTTGCCCCTGAGTATGAGCCAAAAGCCCTTGAGATTCTAAGCACCAAAAAGAACCTTAGGGTAATCCGTAGTTTAGGATTTTCTTACTACTGGGACATAAAAAAGGTCTCCGGTGGCTATCTTTTGCAGGAGGAGGACGCTACAAACTGGGAAAAATGGGAGGTGGTAAGCAAAAGGGCACCCACTGAGAGGGAAGTAAAGGATTTGGAGTTTGCCTTTAAGGTGTGTAAGTTTGCCAAGTCTAACGCAGTGGTCCTTGCAAAAAATGGGCAGACCTTGGGAATAGGCACGGGCAACACCTCAAGGGTGGATAGTCTGAGGTGTGCCATCGCCAAGGCTAAAACATTCGGCTTTGATCTGAAGGGTGCGGTCATGGCTTCGGAGGCCTTTTTGCCCTTCAGGGACAGCGTGGATATATGTGCCCAGGAGGGTATAACCGCCATAGTTCAGCCCGGTGGGAGCATAAGGGACAAGGAGGTCATATCCGCCTGCGACGAGCATGGGATAGCCCTAATATTCACAGGAACCAGACACTTCAGGCACTGATTAAGGAATACCAGAGCAACAACCCATCGTAATAGCCCAGAAGGTCCTCACAAGCCCTCTCGGGGTGTGGCATCAAACCAAAGACATTAAAGGTTTCGTTGCAAACGCCCGCAATGTTGCCCACAGAACCGTTCGGGTTGGCTTCTTTTGTGATAGAACCGTCCTCCTCACAGTATCTAAAGAGAATCTGTCCCCTCTCTTCCAACCGTTTTAACTCATCCTCCGGCACAAAAAACCTTCCCTCTCCATGGGCTATGGGCATTCGGATAACTTCCCCCTTTTCTAACTTTTTTGTGAAGGGGGTTGAACTGTTTTCCACCCTCAAATAAACATCCTTGCAAACAAACCTCAGATTTTCGTTCCTAAGCAGGGCACCCGGCAGGAGGTGAAGTTCGGTGAGGATTTGAAAGCCGTTGCATATCCCCACCACAAAGCCACCCTTTTGGGCAAAATCCATTAGAGCCTTTGCGATGGGTGTTTTGCTTGCCAGCGCGCCAGCCCTAAGGTAATCTCCAAAGGAAAAGCCCCCGGGCAGAACCACGCAGTCTATGTTTTGTATCTTGGTCTCCCTAAAGTCCAGAAACCTAACCTCTGCCCCCACCACATCCCTGAGCACATAGTAAGTGTCGTAATCACAGTTGGAACCCGGAAAAACACAAACACCAAACTTCATTCTATTACATACTCCTCTATGAGAGGGTTGTATAGGAACTTTTCCACCATCTCTTTAACTTGGGATGGGTCCTCCACCTCCAACTCAACTACCTTGCCTACCCTTACACTCTTAACCTTGTATCCGTTATCCTCAAGGATCTCCTTTACCGCCCTCCCCTCCGGGTCCAAAAGTCCCTCCTTGGGAGTGATCAGAACCCTAACTCGCATAGCCTATATTATAATGCTTCTTGATGTTTTTACTGCTTTTGCTTTTGCCCCTTAGCATACTTGCCAAAGAGCTAACCCTGTGCTACAAAGCATACTATGGGTTTTTTCCCGTAGCCCAAACATGTATAACCTACAAATTGCAGGGAGAAGACCTTGTAGTTTCCAGCTACGCCAAAACTATAAACGTGGGAGGGCTCGTAAAAAGGGTGCACAACTATGGATATGCGGTCATATCTGCAAAGAACCTAACACCCAAAGAGTTTTTCTACCATCAAGAGGAGGGTGAGTTTAAAAGAAAACAGCACTACATCTTCAAAAACTCTAAGATCTATGTAAAGGAAACCCACTATGTGGAGCTAACAGACAAAGTGGAAAGGGAGGAGGAAAGGGTTTATCCCTTTGAGGGCTATCCAGACCCATACACCGCAAGCCTTGTGCTCTACAAAAACTCTATCCAAAATGGTGAAGGCGTCATAAAAATGTTCTACGACGACAGAAAGTATCACATACCCTACAAGGTGGTGGGAGAGGAGGAAATTAAAGTGCCCGCGGGCAACTACTACGCAAGGGTTGTGGATGTGAGCCCAAATGTGGAAACTAAGGGGCTACTGCGACCGAAGGGAAGATGGAAGCTCTGGATAGAAAAAGACAACCTTTTCCCTGTGAGGATGCAACTCTTCTTTGTTTTAGGAAGCGTCCGAGCCCTCTTGGAGGAAGTTAGAGGAGACCGGGAGCTCCTAAGGAAAGTCCTTTTGGGGCAAGGTTGATGGAAGTCAAGCACGCAATAATCCTTGGTTTTGTGGAAGGGCTCACTGAATTTTTGCCCGTATCTTCCACCGGACATCTCATATTAGTTGCCCACCTTTTGGGACTTGACCATTCGGAATTCACAAAGAGCTTTGAGATCTCCATCCAACTGGGTGCCATCCTTGCGGTGGCAGTTCTCTATTTTGGAACTCTCTTTAGGGACTTAGAAACTTGGAAGAGAATAATAGTAGCCTTTTTGCCCACTGGACTGCTGGGATTTTCCCTTTACAGGTTTATTAAGGGCTACCTTATAGGAAACGACCTTGTGGTGGTAGTTAGCTTGGTGTTGGGTGGAGTTTTTCTACTCTTTGCAGACAGATTCTGCGAAAGGTTTTGCTATCTTCAGAACATCAGAGAGCTACCTCTAAAAAAGGCTTTTGTAATAGGCTTATTTCAGTCTTTGGCTATGGTTCCGGGAGTTTCCAGAAGTGCCAGCACTATCATCGGTGGTATGCTGTTGGGACTAAACAGAAAACAGTCCGCGGAGTTTTCCTTTCTGTTGGCGGTCCCCACCATGCTGATCGCCACGAGCTATGACCTTTATAAATCCCACTCTCAATTTACAACCCAAGAGTTTCACCTTCTGGCACTGGGCTTTATCACATCCTTTTTAACCGCCCTGCTGTCTGTAAAGCTCTTTTTGAAGTTTATATCCACCCACAGCTTTTTACCCTTTGGCATCTATAGAATATTAGCTGGGCTTGCTTACGCCTACTTCTTTTTGGTTTAGGTCAACCCAAAGCCTCTTGCTGTGTATGTAATAGCATTCGGGCTCCTTTATCTGAAGATTTCTGAGCTTTTTGTATTCTTCTATATTCTCAAGGAACCGCTTTAGGTGTTCCTCCGTATCAAAGTAGAGATAATTTTCACCACACCTCAGCACGAAATACTCCTGGTTTGGCTTTATGTATGCGGAACATACCACACATCTTGTGGTTTCCGAAGGCTTTGGTGGTGGAAGGTTCTTTTTTTCCCTATAGGCATAAAAAAACACCAACACGTTGATGAATATTACAATTGTCTCGTAAATTATGGCATGGGTGAAGGAAAGAATGCCTAACAGAAAGCTGAGCACAGTGGTGAATATGCCACCTACCGTTAGGAGGGCTATGAGAAAGATATACCTGAGCCGGGCACCCAAGAAGATAAGGGCTATCATGCAGGCGATACCTGCTGCCCTCAAAAGTCCTGCCAATATGACCAATATATGTGAAAGCTCTTGTTCTTCCATGCTAAAAAGTGGGCTGGGCGGGAGTCGAACCCGCGACCCACGGATTAAGAGTCCGTTGCTCTGCCGACTGAGCTACCAGCCCTGATATTTTTAATTATAATCCTTTCCTGATACGTCGGGTGAGAAATTACCCCCATATTTGAGACTTCCTGAAAAAGCTACGAGCCTATAGCGTAGCCATAAAGGTAAGCAAGTAAGGTAATCCCTTTCCTCCACCTGCCTTATGCCCTTTTGTTCCTTACTTTCACGAACCTCTACATACCCACAACCCCTGTATCTCTTATCTCCCATAAGCCCAAAACTATCCACTAAACTGTAGGTCAGAGACTTTTGGAGGTCTGCCTGCCCTTTTCTTTTCCTGATCAATTCCAAGGTAGAAAGTTAGGGACTGTAGGATCATTTGGTATAAACTATAGAGGTGATTTTTCATGTTAGTACCTTCTTGGTGGGGTTTGGGGGTATTATAATCTTCCTCCCCGCCAAAGCTTTTTTCTTAAGGGATTTCCAGCTTTTCTGAATTTCTCACACCCTGGACGGTCTGCCATCCTTTATAACTTCCCTTAGCTTTTTTATAAACTCTTCTCTGTTTTGGAATATATCCCTAACATAGATTTTCTCCTTTTTGCCATCCTCCCAAAGGACCTTTATAAAGGTTCCCCCCACATCAACGCCCTTTTTCATCGTCCCTTATACCTGTGATCTTGTCTTCTTCAATGGTAAGCTCAATGATCAGCTTTCTTTCCAAACCCTTTACCTTTTTTCCGTAATACAGAATTGCCTTTCCTTCTTCAACCTCTTTTGTTCTCAGATCAAAGCCCTCTTGGTTTATCCTCTGACATATAGCTGTGAGCCTTTCTAAGTCTTCTCTCTTTTCTACTGTCAGCCCCTTTGGACCATCTAAGGTGCATTTGCCCTCTTCAAAGTATTCCACCACAGAACTCACCAACTCATCCTCCGTGGGCTGGTCTGACTTGTATATGATAAGGGCTATGATGAGAGGATAAAGAATGCCATACAAAATTATAAAACCCAAAAATACGTCTTCAATCTTAATTCCTTTATGTTTTCTCATAGCCATCCCTTCCTCTTTACCCAAAAGATGAGGACTAATGTGATTATAACCATCACTGAAAGGGAATAAACATAGCCATACTTCCACTGAAGCTCTGGCATGACTTCAAAGTTCATACCAAAGATGCTTGCTACGAGAGTTGCAGGCAGGAAGATGGTTGCCAAAACTGTAAAGATCTTTACCGCTTCGTTCTGCCTTATGTTTATACGACCTATCAGTGTGTCCTGTATGCTGTCTATTTTGTCCATGTAAACGGATGTGTAATCCAAGAGTGTATAAAGGTCCTCAAGGATCACCTTTATCTCTCTTTTGGTTTGGGCGTTGATCTTTGGGCTCTCTACAAAGTGAGAGAGGATTCTGAGCTTTTCATTTATTGTCTCCCTTAGGGTTGTGTTCAGTTCGTCATAGTAGGATACATCTTTCAAGATCTCTTCCGTTTGCTCTTCAAAGACCTCCTTCCTGAGTTTTCTTATACGCCTTCCGAGGATCTCAAGTCTATCTCCTATTCTATCCACCTCTATGCCTATGATCTGTAAAAACATCTCCTCTGGAAGTTGGAAGACGAGCCTTTGAACTTCAACCCTTCTTTGAAAGATCATAAGGGTCGGTATATCTCTGTACCGGATGGTCACCATAAATCTGCCCTTGAGGAAGAAAAGGACAGGCTCTACCAGTATGTCTTCCTTTTGTTGAATGACAAAAGAGAAATTCATAAAGATCTTTTCACCTTCCTCCCTGTATTTACTGCTTATCTCTATGTCTTCAAGAACCTCCCTCGGTGGCATTTCAAAGCCGACTGCACTCTTAAGCCAGAAGATCTCCTCCTCCGTCGGTTTTTCCACATCAATCCATAAAATCCTGTCTTCTGGGATCGTTCCAAACTCATCCACCAAGTGTTCCGTAAATCCAAAGGCGGAACTGGCGTATATCTTTATCATAAAGAATATTATAACACACGTCGGGTGAGAAATTACCCCCATATTTGAGACTTCCTGAAAAAGCTACGAGCCTATAGCGTAGCCATAAAGGTAAGCAAGTAAGGTAATCCCTTTCCTCCACCTGCCTTATGCCCTTTTGTTCCTTACTTTCACGAACCTCTACATACCCACAACCCCTGTATCTCTTATCTCCCATAAGCCCAAAACTATCCACTAAACTGTAGGTCAGAGACTTTTGGAGGTCTGCCTGCCCTTTTCTTTTCCTGATCAATTCCAAGGTAGAAAGTTAGGGACTGTAGGATCATTTGGTATAAACTATAGAGGTGATTTTTCATGTTAGTACCTTCTTGGTGGGGTTTGGGGGTATTATAATCTTCCTCCCCGCCAAAGCTTCTTTCTTAAGGGATTTCCAGCTTTTCTGAATTTCTCACTCGACGTATTTTTAATTATAATCCTTTCCTGATGACGCCTCACCGAATAATACTTCTCTCTTACTTGGTGGTAATAGCCATCGGGACATTGCTACTCTATCTGCCCATATCCACCTACAAAGGGATTAGCTTCATAGACGCCTTATTCACCGCCACCTCTGCAGTTTCCATTACGGGTCTTGTGGTAGTAGATACTTACAAGACATTTACACCTTTTGGAAAATTTGTAATTCTCCTACTTATTCAGATAGGTGGGCTTGGATACATGGGATTTACCACCTACTTTTTGGTTCTCCTGAGAAGAAAGTTGAGCCTAAAGGACCGAATACTTTTGGCAGAATCGGTCAATTACCCTGGACTGCACGGCTTGGTGAGATTTCTCAAAAGGATCGTGCCCTTTGTTGTTGGGGTTGAGCTTTTGGGTGCCCTGTTTCTCCTTCCGTCCTTTCTAAGGCACTTTGACCTGCCCACCAGCTTGGCAATGGGTATATTTCATTCGGTTTCTGCTTTCAACAACGCGGGCTTTAACATACTGCCCGAAGGGCTTTCACCCTTCAGGGGTAGCCTATGGCTCAATTTAGTCTTTAGCCTTTTGATCATTTTGGGAGGCTTGGGCTTTTATGTGATCCATGAGCTCATGCTATACCAAAGAAAGGAAATTCAAAGACTTTCCACCCACACCAAGCTTGTGCTTGTATTTACATTCTTTCTACTTGTGGCAGGCTTTTTTGTTCTTCTGTCTGATACCATCAGGTGGGAAGGCTACAGCCTAAAGGAAAGGCTTCTCATTGCCTTTTTCCACAGTGTTTCCTCAAGGACTGCAGGTTTTAGCACGGTGGACCTAAAAAGCTTTTCGGACGGCGCGCTCTTCTTTCTGATAGTTCTTATGTTTGTGGGCACAGGTCCAGGCGGAACGGGTGGTGGCATAAAGATCACCACCGCGGTGGTTATAATCCTTGTAGTTCATAGCTACCTAAAGGGCAGTGGTCAGGTGGTGGTCTTTGGAAGAAGAATTGCGGAAGATACCATTCAAAGGGCTTTAACCATCTTTGTTCTGTCCTTCACCTATACAACCCTTGCCACGCTGATACTTACCCATACGGAAAAAACTCCACTACTTCCCACCCTTTTTGAAACAGTGTCTGCCTTCTCTCCGGTAGGGCTATCCTTAGGAAACCCTCAGGGGCTAAGCTTTTGTGCAGATTGGTCTCCTTTTGGAAAGGTAGTAATTATAATTACTATGCTGATGGGAAGGATGGGAATATTGAGCTTTATGCTCGCCCTTTATGGCAAGGGAAAAGAGAGCAGGATAAAACCCCCTGAAGCAAGGCTACTGCTATGAAGAAAAAAAACAGAACCTTTGGTGTTATAGGGCTCGGTAGGTTTGGCTATCATGTAGCAAGGACCTTGGCGCAAGGGGGCGCGGAGGTGATAGCCTGCGATGTGGATGAGGAGAAGGTAAGGGAGGTCTCCGAGTATGTGTCTTTGGCTTATGTGTTGGATGCGACGGATGCAAAGGCACTCAAAGAGTCCGGCATAGCCAACGTGGATACTGCGGTGGTTAGCGCAGGAGAAAACATAGAGGCAAGCATACTGATCGTGGTTCAGTTAAAGGAGTTGGGAGTAAAAGAGATAGTGGCAAAGGCGGTAAATCCTCTGCATGGCAAGGTGCTTGAGAAATTGGGAGTTGATCGGGTGGTCTATCCGGAAAAGGAGATGGCTATAAGGGTTGCCCACTCCCTTTTGGTGGGCGAGTTCATAGAGGAAATACCTATCGGAGAAAAGCACAGCATTTTTGAACTAAAAGCCTTTGACTTTATGCTGGGCAAGACACTGAGGGAGTTGGATGTTAGAAAACGCTTTGGCGTGAGCGTCCTTGCCATAAAAAGGGGAGAAAACCTCATCGTCAACCCTGTGGGGGATGAAAAAATCCTGCCTGGAGATATTCTCGTGGTATTGGGCACTACCGAACAGCTCAGCACTATGGCTTCTCAGTGAGTCTTTCCTTTACAAAGTCCATAAGCCCTGGCACTTCCACATCAAAGTCCAAGTAGTATAAATTTTCTGCGGGTTCTAACTTGAAAAAGTCCTTTAGGGTGGTAATATACAGCCTTCCCTTCTGCAAATTAAAGCCCTCATAATTATAATGGTCTGGAAAGCTTAGCCTTTCTTCTGTCTTTATACCCAATCTTTCCAAGGTTTTAAAGAACTGCTCGTTATCTCCGAGCCCACAAAAAGCTATAAAGCTCTTGTCTTTGAAATCTAAAACCTCTCCATTTCTTGAGACCACCCTCCAGTTTTTTCTGTAAAGTTTAAAAGTGGGTTTTTCAATCTTGAACTCCCACTCCTTTAGATCCTGATAGGTCAGCACCACTGCGTGCGCCCTTTTCAACCCGCCCAGTGGTTCCCTTAGCCTGCCAAAGGGCAAAAGCCCGTCTTTTAAGTCCTTCTCCTTTAAAAGGACAATGTCTAAGTTCCTTTTTAACCTTCTGTGCTGGAAGCCGTCGTCAAGGATGATTAACTGAGCCCCCAGCTCCCCCACCACCAACTTTGCACCAAGGCATCGGTCTTCGCTCACCACCACGCTGACGTTTTTTAAAAGCTTTGCCAACATGTAAGCTTCGTCCCCTACTTCTTTCCAGCTTGCCCTAACTTCTCCTCTGTAGCTAACAACCACCGGACCCCTTGTGCTTCTTCTGTAGCCCCTCAAAAGTACTGCGGTATGGTAGTCCTCTGCTAAGTTCTGCGCCAGAAACCTTACCAAACTGGTCTTTCCACTGCCACCCACCGATAGGTTCCCCACGCACAGAATGGGAACACTAAAATAACAGGTCTTGAGAAATCCCCTATCATAAAGCCAGTTCCGTAGGCTGACCGCATAGAAGTATGGGTTTAGCCAGTTCATCTAAGTGCCGACCTTGCG
>DAIUER010000014.1:0-12034 GCA_036845005.1 Thermocrinis sp. | reverse complement strand
TCCCACAGCCTATCCCATCAAAGCCAGAAAGTGCACCCCAATCCCAACCCGCAAAGGTAGAAGGACAGCCTAGAACGCAACCTATTCAACCTGAACCATTTGTCCAAAGACCCCAAGAAGGGCAAAGAGGTGTAGAGGCTCTTTCTCCTGATTACGAAAGGGAATACAAATCTGCCCTTGACCTGTATAACCTAAGACAGCTAAATCAGGCAAAGGAGAAGTTTATTGAGTTCATAAGAAAATATCCAAAGACACCTCTGACGGATAACGCATACCTTTGGTTAGGTGTTGTTTATAGAGATTTGGGAGATAGTGCTAGGGCGGAGGCGGTGTGGCGCACCTTGGAAGAAAGGTGTAAAAATGGAGAACTGGTGGATTGCAACAAACTGCCCTCTGCTTACCTACAGTTGGCAAGGCTCTACGAAGCCCGGGGAAACAGTGAGAAGGCAAAGGAGTATTACGAGGCAATCCTGAAGGAATTCCCCCTTTCGGAAGAAGCTGATGTAGCAAAGAAAAAGCTTGGTAGATAGAGCCCTATTCCTGGGTTAGTCTTCTGTATAACTCCATCAGGCTTGATACACTGCTTTCAAAGTCGGCGGGAGTTGCGTAATCTTGCCTTAAAAAGTTCTTTATGAGCCTTTCATGCTTAATAACCCTATCCACAATCGGGTTTGTTCCTTTGGTGTATAACCCAAGGTTCACTAAATCTTCCACCGATTCGTAGGCACTCAAGAGTTCTTTTAAGTAAAGGGCAGCCTTCATGTGTTCTTTTGAAACGATCTGAGGCATAAGTCTGCTTAGACTTCTCACAGGGTCTATGGCTGGAAACAGACCACTGTTTGCTAGCTTTCTTGAGAGGATTATGTGTCCGTCCAGCATGCCCATGAGGGCATCAGCTACAGGGTCAAGGCTTATGTCGTCCCCCTCCACCAAAACGCTAAATATACCCGTTATGCTTCCTCTGTTAAAGTTTCCACAGCTTTCCACTATCTTCGACATCAGATAAAAAACAGAGGGTGTGTAGCCCTTTAATGTGGGAGGCTCTCCCGCAGAAAGTCCCACCTCTCTCTGTGCCATTGCAAACCTAGTCAAAGAGTCCAAAACCAACAGAACATTCAGTCCCTTCTCCGCAAAGTACCTCGCATGCACCAAGGCACTGATGGCACCTTTAACCTTTAGTATGGGGGTTTGGTCTGCGGTGGTGGTTATCACCACGCTTCTTTTTATTGAATTCCCAAGAATATCCTCTACAAACTCTCTGACCTCTCTTCCCCTTTCCCCGATGAGCCCAAGGACCACAACATCCGCCTTACTAAATCGGGTGATCATCCCAAGAAGGGTGGTTTTCCCCACACCCGCCCCCGCAAATATGCCAACCTTTTGCCCCCTGCCCAAGGTGAATAGGGCGTTTATGCTCCTCACGCCCATGTCAAAGACCTCCCTTATTCTCTCTCTTTGTAAGGGATTTATATCCTTTAGCTCAATGGGTCTTTTCTCCCCGGGTATCAGCCTTCCGTCGGAAATCCTCCTACCGAAGGGGTCCAGTATTTGCCCCAAAGCTTCTTCACCTACAACGGTGGATACAGGTTCCCTCCTTATCCAAACCCTGTCTCCCGTTTTAACTCCCAATAAACTACCAAAGGGCATAATAAGGCATCTGTTCTCATGAAAACCTATAACCTCGCCCTCCACGTCCCCCGTCTCTGTTTTTATGATACACTGGTTGCCCACTGCCCCTTCTGGCACCGTCGCCTCAAGATACACACCGCTTACCTTAACCACCTTTCCGTAAACCCTAAAAACCTTGTCCATCCTATCTCAGCTTTGGCTTCATGGCTTTTCCAAAAAGACCACCGAAACGCCTGCCCCTCCTTCCCTTGGGTAGCCTTCTCTACGAAAAACTACCAAATCTGAACTTTCCAAAAACTCCTCCACCACCCTTTTTAAAACCCCCGTGCCATGGATGACCTTTACGCTCTTTACTCCAAGTGCTTTAGCCTCTTTCAGAAAAGACTCAAGCCTATAAAGGGCTTCCTCCGTGCTCAGCCCTATTAGATTTATCTCCGTGGGGAATCTCTTATTAACCTCAAGGGAATATTCCTCCTGCTCTACGGGTGGATGTGCTTTTTTCAGCTTTTGTTTTTCCACCCAAGCCTTTACACCACCAAAAGACACATGCACTTGGTCCTCCTTTACCTCCAGAACCCTTCCCCTTGAACCCATAAACTCCACCCAATCGCCCACCTTTACCGGTTCTTCCTTTAATTCTTTCATGACCTCTTGCTTTTTTTCCTTAACGAACTGCTTTATCTTTTGCCTTTCCCTTACGCTTTTTAAAAGCTCCTCCGCCTCCTTTTCTATCTCCTGTAAATACTGCAAAGCCCGAGACATTCCCTCCCTGTAAGCCCTTTCCTTGATCTCCTCCGAGATGGCAAGCAAGGAGGAATATTCCGCCTTCATCCTTTCTAGCTCTTCCTTTGCCTGCTCCACTTCTTTTAGCTTTTTCTGATATTCCTTTATTAACCCTTCTAAGTCTTCCTTAGCCTTTGAGAATTTTTCAAACTCTGCGGGCATCTTTTTGCGGGCGTATTCCAAAACCTCCCCTGGCATACCAAACCTTCTGGCGATCTCAAAAGCCATACTGCTACCCACTGCGTCGTAAAGAATATGGTATGTGGGCTCTAAGGTTTCTTTGTCAAAGGATACGCTGGCGGGTGTGTAGTAATCAGATTCCAAAGCATATAGCTTGACGGGTGTATGGTGCGTTGTGGCAAAGACATAGGCATTTTTGTCCTTTAAATACTCAAGGACGCCTATGCTCAGCGCGGAGCCCTCCATGGGGTCTGTGCCAGCACCCAGCTCGTCCAAAAGCACCAAGCTTTTTTCATTAACCAACCGCAAAAACTCTGCCAAGTTTGAGACATGGGCAGAAAATGTGGAAAGGTTCTGCTCTATACTCTGCTCATCTCCTATATCTGTGTATATGCCTTCAAAAACCGGCAATTCTCCCTCCTCTATAGGGATAGGCAGTGCAAACTGGAACATGAGGGCACACAGCCCAAGGGTCTTTAGGGCTACCGTCTTTCCCCCCGTGTTGGGACCGGTAAGGACAAGCCCTTTCTTACCCTCAATCTTTATGTCTATAGGCACCACATGGTCCTTGGTAAATACCAAAAGGGGATGCCTGACGGACTTTAAATAAATCTTAGCATCCGAAAGCTTCGGAAACTTGCCCCCTATTTCCTTACTAAAGCGGGCTACCGCCTTTAGGTAATCCAGTTTTAGCAGGGTGTAGTAGGCAGACATAAGCTTTGTGCTGAACTCTCCTATGTAGGAGGTGATCCGCTTTAGAACTTTTTTGACTTCCTCTTCCTCCTCTTCCTTTAATACCACAAGTTGGTTGTTTAACTCCACCACACTGTGGGGTTCCAAGTAGGTGGTGTATCCAGAAGACGAAGTGCCATGCACTATGCCTACGATCTTGTTGATCTCCGTAGTCTTTACGGGCAAAACATATCGGTTATTCCTTATGGTTATGATCCTGTCTGAGAGAAGCCTGTCTGCATCGGGACGGTTGAGGATGTTTTCCAACCTTTTGGCGACCTCCTTTTCTAAATCCCTGATCTTCTTTCTGATGGTTGCTAACTCTTGGCTGGCACTGTCTTTAACAAAGCCCCTCTGGTCTATGGTGCTCTCTATGATGCCTTCTATCTGCGGAAAGTGATGGAGGGTTTTTAGAAGGTTCCCCAAACTCTTCCTGAGGGGCACATGGGCACCAAGGGCTTTTCTTGCGTCCCTTATAAGCTTAATAACTTTGTATATCTCTAATATTTCCTCCAAGCTAAGGGTTGCATCCTGCAGGACGGATTTTTTTATATAGGGTTCTATGTCTCCAAAGGGATAAAGAGTCAAAGATTCCTCCACCGCAAGAAAGTCCTCCACCAGCTGAATTTCTTGCCTTAGCCCCTCCACATCTGTGTAAGGTTTTAGAGTTTGCAAGAATTTCTCCGTTGCCTTTGAATTGAAGTATCCCTTGAGCCTCTCAAAGACCTTCCATAGCTCTAAGTGGGAAAAGTCTTTCTCCCTCACAGAGAAAAATTTTATATGCAACTCCCAAGAAATAAGGAACGAACCCGTTCCTCACCCTATCCTTTCCCTTCCACCAAAATCCGCCAAGACCTCTGTGTGTTAATTGGACTTGACTTTAAACTGAAATTAACGTATAATAATGAAAATATTAACAAAGGAGGCAAGGCATGAAGAAGGCATTTTTGCTGACCGCCATAGTATCTTTTGGCTACGCCCAGGAGATTTTGCTAAAAGAGGTGGAACTAAAGGCTAAGAAGGAGACGTTCAAAGACAGCTTGGAAGTAAGAGAGATAAGAGAAAGCTCTGCAAAGGATGTGGGAGAAGCCCTTACCAAACTGGAAGGTATCTGGAAATTAAGGAAGGGCGGAATAGCAAACGATGTGGTCCTCAGAGGATTTTCCAAGGAAAACATAAACGTGCTAATAGACGATGATAGAGTGTATGGTGCATGTCCCCTCCGAATGGACCCACCCCCATTTCTCGTGGATCTTTCACAGGTGGAGAGGATAGAGGTTATCAAAGGACCTTTTGACGTAAGGCACCAAGGGTCTATGGCAGGGCTTGTGAACATAATCACCAAAAAGCCCGAAGAAGGCTTTCGCTTAAAACTTAACGCATCTGCCGGTTCCTTTAACTTTATCAACCTTTCTCCGGTGGTTTCTTATGCGGATGACAAGCTTGGTATTCTGGTAGGCTACTCTTACAGGTATTCTAAACCTTACAAAGATGGCGATGGAAGAAGGATTACCGAATTTGCCAACTACGCACCACAGTTTAGAAACAAAAAAGCCTTTGAAATTAACACATACCGGACTAGACTTGGCTTTAAGCCCATTGAAAACCACAGCGTAGAATTTTCTTACACAAGACAGGACGCAAGAAACGTCCTTTACCCCTACCTTCTTATGGACACCATCCGCGATAAGATGGATAGGTTTAACATGAACTACCAAATAGATGGCATATCAGACATGCTAAAAAGCCTAAAGTTTAATCTCTACTATGCAAAAGTGGACCACCTGATGGATAGTAGATTCAGAACTGGCATGTTCATGCAATCGGATGCCGAATCAAAAACATACGGAGGCAGGCTTGAAGCTAACCTTGGTGATCTAACATTAGGCTTTGAGGCTTACAAGAGAAACTGGGATGTTGTAAACTTTATGATGATGACGGGAACGCAGTTTGCAATACCCGATGTGGATACTGAAAGCTTTGGTCTTTACGGCAAGTATAAGAGGAACCTTTCGGACAGACTGAGGTTAGTAGCAGGGCTAAGGCTTGACACCACAAAAACCAAAGCAGACAGCTCAAAAGCAAACACAAACTTGTATTTTGCTTATAAAAACACCAGAAGCACATCAAAAACAGACACCTATCCCTCTGGAAACATACAGCTCTTTTACGAACTTCAAAAGGGCACTGAACTGTTTGTAGGTCTGGGACATTCGGTGAGAGTGCCAGACGCTCAGGAAAGATACTTTGCCTTAAGACGCATGGGTTCTGACTGGGTAGGAAATCCGGAACTCAAGCCCTCCAGGAATACGGAGCTTGACCTGGGCATAAAGCACTTCACCGACAGAGCACTCATAAAAGCAACAGCCTTTTACAGCTTTGTGCAGGACTATATAACAGTTCATAACCAAGATAGAATTAATCCGGGTGCCATGAACCCTCGAGCCCGCTCTTACGAAAACGTAGATGCCCAATTTTTCGGTGGTGAGGTGGATTTAAGGCTCTCTCTAACTCAAGAACTCTTTCTCTTTGGTGGAACGTCCTATGTGCAGGCAAGGAAAGAAACCAAACCCCAGATAAACATAAATAGCTCCAGAGTTGCAGAAATTCCACCTCTTAAAACAAGGCTCGCCCTCAGGTACGACAAAGGCGTGTATTTTGGAGAAGTGGAAACGATCCTTTCCGCAACTCAGAATAGGGTAGACACAGACTTAAACGAACAAAAAACCTCTGGTTACGGTGTGGTAAATGCTAAAGTGGGCGGGAATTTCAGAGGATTTACTATTACCGCGGGCATTGACAACGTATTTGACAAAAAGTACTTTGAACATCTGTCCTACCTGAGAGATCCTTTCAGAACTGGTGTTCAAGTGCCAGAACCCGGAAGAACTTTCTACATAAATGCGTCTTACACCTTCTGAATAGATTTGTGGGGGAAGAGAGGGTGGGCTTTATTAAAAATGATTTATTCCAGCGGTGCGTTGCAAAAGGACATGGAGTCCTGAGGAGAGGTTTCAAGACACCTAAGAATACACTCACAAGCCTTGCTTAGAACCGCATACAGCAAAGGCTCTTCCTCGGAGGAAAAGGGAGAGAGCACATAATCCACTACCTTGTTTTTATCCTTGGGTCTTCCTATGCCTATTCTAAGCCTTACAAAGTTTTCGGACTTTATTTCCTTTATTATGGACTCAACGCCATGATGACCTCCACTACTGCCCTCAAGCCTCAGCCGCATCCTCCCCAAAGGTAGGTCCAAGTCGTCGTAAATTACCATCATCTCCTCTGGATGGATTTCGTATTCTTCAAGGATGTTTAAAACCGCAAGCCCCGAGTTGTTCATGTAGGTTTGTGGCTTTGCCACCAAAACCTCCCTATCAAAAACCTTAACCCTGAACAGATGAGAGAGACACTCCTCCCTGTAGTCCTTTACCCTCAGTTTTTTTAAGAACTCATCCACCACCATAAAGCCCACATTGTGCCGGGTTTTCTCGTACTTTTTTCCCGGGTTTCCAAGACCTACCAAAAGCCTTATCATTAGGCAGTGGTAGTCTCTTCAGTGGGTGTCTCTTCCGCTTCAGGTTCTGAGACTACCGCCACCACCTCCTCGGGGTTGTCTAATATAACACAGTTTGCCGGCGGTTGTATATCCCTAACGTGCAAAGAATCTCCAAGTCCCAGCTTGCTAACATCCACTACAATCTTGTCGGGTATGTTTTCCACGCTTGCCCTCACGGTAAGGGTAGAGAGAACCACCTCAAAGGTTCCACCCAAGGCTACACCCTCCGGCACACCCACGAACTCTACAGGCACCTCTATGTCTATCTCCTTGACCTTAGAAATATCGTAAAGGTCTATGTGGATGGGGTTGTCTCCGAGCCAACCGTATTGAACTTCCTTCAAAAAGCACACCCTTTTGTCGCCGTTCAAATCTGCCACAATTAGAAAGGTCTCACCGTGAGGCAAAGCCAAAAAGTCTTTCAGCTTCATGTATGCGTGGGCATTTTCTACTCCTTTGCCATAGACCTCTACGGGTATATAACCCTCTCTTCTCATTCGCTTTTTTTCACTTTTGCGCTCGGATGCTCTGGGAATTAGCTTAATCTCTATCCTCTTCATGCTTTCCTCCTCTATGTAAATAGCATACTAACAGATTCTCCTTCGTGGATCCTTCTTATGGCTTCTCCTATGAGGGGAGCTACGGATACGACCTTGAGCTTTTCAAGGTTCTTGTGTTCCGCCGGTATGGTGTTGGTTATGACAACCTCCTCTACGGGCGATTTCCTTAGCCTTTCCACCGCAGAACCGGATAACAGCCCATGGGTAGCAACCACATCCACCCTACTGGCACCCCTTGAAAGCAACAGCTCGCTGGCAGCACACACGGTACCCGCGGTGTCTATTATGTCATCAACGATTATAGCCCTTTTACCCTTTACATCTCCTATTAGGTCCAAAACCTCCGCCACATTGGGCTCGGGTCTTCTTTTGTAGCTTATGGCTATAGGGCAACCTATTTTGTTGGCAAGTAGCCTTGCCATTTCCACACCACCCGCGTCGGGGGAAACCACGACAGTCTCACCATCCACTTTATCCTTGAGGTAATCATAAAGAACGCCCAAGGCGTGTAAATTATCAACGGGTATGTTAAAAAACCCCTGAATTTGAGGTGAATGTAAATCTACCACCACCACCCTTTGGGCACCAGCAACGGTTATGAGGTCTGCCAAAAGCCTTGCACTTATGGGAACCCTGGGCTTGTCCTTTCTGTCTTGCCTTGCGTAGGCATAGTAGGGTATCACCGCGGTGATCCTGCTGGCGGAAGCCCTCTTTATGGCATCCAAGATGAGAAGGAGCTCCATTATGTTCTCGTTTATGGGAGGGCAGAGGGACTGGATCACAAAAACATCCTCGCCCCTCATAGACTCGTTTATCTGAACCCTTACCTCTCCGTCGCTAAAGCGTGAAACGATGGCATCAGAGAGGGGGATGTTTAAATAATCAGAAACTTCCTTTGCCAACTTTTGATTGCTGGTGCCGGTCAAAAGTTTAATAGAACCTATCATAATCAAACCTCTAAGTTTTTATGGGAAAGCTGGGGTGCCTGGATTCGAACCAGGAGCCCCCGGATCCAAAGTCCGGTGCTCTGCCAGTTGAGCTACACCCCAAGCTTTCCACCTCATAGACTGAGGCTGTTCTAAAAAACCCCTCATCGGGACGTCCCCCCAGCCTCTAAGGGAACTAACCCTTTCCTCACCCTGTCCCACGCTCCCTCACGGGAGGAGAGAAGTATTCTCCTCCCAAGAACAGGGAAGAGGAGGGCTACCTTCAGAACCTGCTGGACAATGGCAAGGATTTTAAAATCCTTCCCGTCTTCAGGGTTCCTTCCACTGGTCCCAAAACGGGCATCCAGCAAGCTCTGAAAGCTTTGCATAGGTAAAATTATATCACTTCCCAGAAACTTTTCAATAGGTTTGTGTTTTTAGAACAAGCCTCATAGACTTGCCAACCTCTCAGCTGACAAGCCCTTCTTAGGCTCTCTTCCAATTCTCCCACAAAAAACACGCAGGAACCACTTCCACTAACCAGGGGTCTTTTGCCCAAACTCCTCAAGAACCTAACCACTTCGCCCACTTGGGGCACTTCTTCCGCACACAGCTCGCCCAACTTGTTCTCCAAAACCTCAAGCTCGCCCCTTACTAAGCAATCTATTATTTTATCACGGTCCAAGTTAGGTGTCAATTGTTTTTCACCCACCAGGGAGTAGATTTTTTTAGTGGAGACCGCGACCCCCGGATAGACCACCACAAACTTAAACTTGGGAAGGTCAATGGGCTGGACCTTTTCTCCTCTACCAGTGCCCACAGCAGAACCACCGTACAAAAAGAATACCGCATCGGAGGAGACCGCAGAAGCTATAGCTTTTAGTTCTTCAAAGCTTAGTGGCTCACCCAAAAGTTTATTGACACCCATTAAAACGGTTGCCACGTTAGAGGAACCACCACCCAAACCTCCACCTATCGGGATAACCTTCTCTATATAAACCTGTATCTCCAAGTCAGTGCCAAGGGCTCTTTCCATGAGCCTCAGGGCTTTATAAACCAAATTTTCCTCTTGGGGTATGCCTTTGGATGTTTCCACCCGCAGGGGACCTTTTTCTAAAATCTCTATCCTGTCAAAGAGGCTTATAGCCTGAAAGATGGTAAAAATCTCGTGGTAGTTATCTTGACGCTTTCCTAAGAGCCAAAGTCCCAGGTTCAGCTTGGCAGGGGACAAAAGCTCCATGGCTCAGTGTTCCGATTTTACTTTGTAGTAAAAGATAAGCACCGCTATGACCGCGGAGACCGCCAAACCAAAGAGGAGAGTATCCACCGGGTTTTTCCACTCTACAAAATTCTTTGTAAAGGTGATGGCAAGGATCAGCACAATCACGCTGGTGAGCTTGGACTTTAGCTGGTCTATGTTCCCTATCTTTAGCCAATCGGGCACTTGAAGTTTTCCCACAAAGAGTTCATAGAGCCCCACCGCAAAGATGTATAGAACTACAGAAAGGAGGTGAATGTCCATCACCGATATGAACTTGGTAGCCAAGATTGTGCTATCTCTGGTATCCTCGTCGGTAAATGCCTTGTATAGGGTCTCAATTAAGATATAAATACCATAAAAACCCAAAAAGACCGCACCCAAAAATAAACTAAGGGACGGCAAGAGGGCTATTGCCTTACCGTTCTCCAAGATTCTTCTCCACATAACCGAGTTCCTCCAGGTCTTTTATAAAGCTCCTTCTGAACTCCTCTCGTAGCTTGTGGGACCAAAAGGATATTTTAAGGCTGTTTCCTTCTATCCTTGCCCAAACTTTACGGTGGATGGTGTAGAAGGCTAAGATCAGTCCCAAGACTAAAAGGACAGAACCTCCCCAGATCAGAGGAGTGCCCGGGCTGTAGGAAACCTGCAGACCACTAAAAAATTGAGGTCTAAAGTCCTCTAAGAAGAATATGTAAGGAAAGTCAGATAGTTCCTTAAGTTGAAAGAAGGCAAAGATGGTAAGCTCAGGAGAGTAAATAACTGGCACATCGTAGGACTTTCCGTCCTTTAGCACCTTTACCACCAGTGCAGGCTTTAGCTGCTGTGTGTCCTCTGGGTTCTCCAAATTCAACACAGACCTGTCAATGGAAAGGAGCATGTCTTTAAACTCTGCCACCTGCCCAGCCCTGAGTTCCACCGTTCCCAAAAATGCCCTTTGGGGGTCCTCCGGAAGGACTCTTCTGTCAAAGACAGAGAGCTTAACATAGCCCGCACTGCCCGTTAGCCCGTAGGTAGCCTGGAATATTCTGTAGGCTCCGTACTCAAAGGGGCTATTTACCGCAACTGTTCCCTTGGCGACCACACTGCCGTTCTCTATGATCTCTATTTCACTTTCAAAGCTGGCAATGGCATCCTTTACCTTTGGGTCCCCTTTAAACTCTTTACCCTTTCTCTTTGCCTCCTCTTCGTAGGAGACTATGTGAAAGGTATCTACCTTAATTTGAAAGGGAAGTTTATAAACCTTATCCTGGCTAAGGCTTGTCATTATGTTTTCTCTTGCACCCTCTGGCACAATGACCGTGCCCCTCTTTCCAAAGAGTCCGTCTATTAGTCCCCCCGCCATTATCACAAGGAGGGCTATATGAACCACATAAACCCCAAGCCGGGAGTATTTACCCTTTTCTCCGTAAAGGTAAGTTCTGTTTCCTTCCTCCTCCGCATAGACCTTAAAGCCCTTTGACTGGAGGAACCTTATGACCCTTTCCTTGTCTGGGTTTATCTTTACCTCCATGGGTTTTAGGTGTTTTTCCAAGTGCTCGTCCAATTTCTGAAACCTCTCCTTTGAGAAGGTATGCTTCCACACGCTGGGCAGTCTTTTGTAAGAGCAGAGGATCAGGTTTAGGGCAAGCAAAGCAATAAACAGTATGTAATACCATGAGTGGAAAACATCGTTTAACCACAGTTTCCAAAACCACTCTGCCTTCTCTGGACCGTATTTATTCACATAAAATTCAAAGGGTCTGTTCTGTTCTATGTAGGTGGAACCCAGCATGGAGAGGATGCCTATGGCGATCATCAAAAATATGGCAAGCTTTATACTGGCAAAAAACTCAAAGAGAAAGACCGGAAGGCTGTTTAACTTTTTGTAATCTTGGTAGATCGCCCTTAGGCTATCCCAGAGGAACTTCAAAAAGGCTCCCGCAAAGAGAAAGCCCGAGGCGAACAAGAGGGCAAAATAATAAACTCCAACCTGCTTGAGATGAAATAGCCCTGCAATAACTACCCCAAGAAAAAATACTGAGGAGAGGATCAGAAAGGCATAACCTTTAAACATTCTCAAGAGCCTTATAGTAATCTACTACCTCCCTCCTTATCCTGTCAAGGAGAACTTTAGATTTTATCTCTACCACTGGGTAGTCCTTGCCACCTTGATTTATGGCTGGCAGTTGGATAAAGAGCCCTCCGTTTTTCGCCTCAAAGAGCTTTATACCCCTTATTATTATCTCGTCTATCTTAACATCCGCATAACCCAAAAGGCGGGGTCTTTTGGCGCTTACCTCAAAGGGATAGAACTTCAAAAGCTCAACCTCCAGTGCCCTGTCTTTGGAGTTTGGAGTATCTTTCAAGGGCTAACCTCCTTTTAAGACCGTTTACCCTGTCTATAAAGGTGATGCCATCCAGATGG
>DAIUER010000013.1:0-12328 GCA_036845005.1 Thermocrinis sp. | reverse complement strand
CAGGGTTGGGTCTATAATGGCAACCTTCGGATAGTTCAGGGAGTGGGAGATCACCAGCTTTTCCTTTCTCTTTGGGTTGGATATAACCGAGTATCTGTTTACCTCGCTACCCGTGCCAGCAGTGGTTGGTATGCATATTACCGGTCTGTTGAGGTAGGGAATGAGCCTTGGACCTTCTGGATAATTCACATAATCCCATGCGTAGCCTTCGTTAGAGGAAACAATGGAAACCGCTTTGGCGGTGTCTAAGGCACTTCCTCCCCCTAAGCCCACTATGTAGTCTATCTTATTTTCCACCACCAAGGCGCTCGCTTCGTTTACCATTTGATCGGTAGGGTTTGGCTCCACCCGGTCGTAAAGGATCACCTCCTCCGCACCCCATTTTTTAAGGGAATGGATAGCCCTCTCTAAAGCTCCGTTTTCCTTGGTGCTGTTTTTACCAGTTATGATTATTGCCCTGTAGCCGTATCTTTTGGCAACCTCTCCTAAGGTATCTAACCTCCCACTTCCGAAGAGGACCTCAACGGGCAGGTAAAAATCAAACCTCATGCCTCCGTAATATCTTCCCTCTGAATTTCCATCTCTTCCGGCAGTGTGCCTTCAAAAATAATGGGTGTATAGGTAGGCACTATGCCCTCCTCTTCTGCTTTTTCTGCACAGACCGCATGGTATCTAGTCCAAGGTATAGCTAACAGTCTCTCATACTCTATGTACTCTCCGCAGTATTCACATACACCGTAGGTGCCCGCCCGAAGCTTTTGCAGTGCATAGTCTATTTCCCTTATTATGAACATCTCCCTTGCGGAAAGATTATCAAGGACCTCTTGGGTGTAGGTCATTTGGCTCAGGTCCTCTTGGTCCCCCGGCTCCCTTATCTGCTCTCCGATCCTACTCTGCGTATCTTCAATTTTTCTGAACCTTTCCAAGAGCTTTGCCCTTTCTTCTTCAAGCCTTTCTTTTAAAACCCTCAACTGTTCTGGCGTCAGCATATTAAACCTCCTTGTTTTCTGATTATAAGGGATATAATATATATCTCTCACTCTTTTGGAGGTGCAAAAATGAAGAAGGGTATTCATCCTGAATTGAAGCCTACCACCTTTGTGTGTGGGTGTGGGAACACCTTTACACTGCTTTCCACAAAAGGTGGCACTGTCTATCTTGAAGCATGCAACGCTTGCCATCCCTTCTATACGGGCAAGTTGAGGATCAAACCCTTCCTGCTGGAGACTGCAGGAAAGTCCGTCGATGCTTCATAAGGACTTAGAGGAAAGGCTAAGGGTATTACACCAAAAATATCTTCAGCTTCAGGCTAAGCTCTCAGACCCAGAGACCCTAAAGGACATATACCTTTACTCCAAGCTCAGCAAGGAATTCAAGGAGTTGGAGCCTGCCTACGAGGCATACAACAAATATGCAAAGATAAAGAGGGAAATAGAATCTGCCAAGGAGCTTTTGGAAAATAAGGAGTTTGAAGATTTAGCAAAGGAGGAGATCAAAAGGTTAGAGAAAGAAAAGGAGGAGATAGAAAGGGAGATAAAACGGCTTTTGGTTCCAAAGGATGAAAGGGACGCCAAGAATGTTATACTGGAGATCAGGGCAGGGGTTGGTGGCGAAGAGGCTGCCCTTTTTGCTGCCGACTTGCTGAACATGTATCAAAAGTATGCGGAGGAGAAAGGTTGGAAGTTTTCCATACTGAGTGCCCAAAAGACAGGGCTCGGAGGATACAAGGAGGTTATAGCCCTAATTGAGGGTAAGGACGCCTACGCGAAGTTAAAGTATGAAAGTGGGGTTCATAGGGTCCAGAGGGTGCCAAAAACAGAAACAGGAGGAAGAATACACACCTCCACCGCCACGGTGGCTGTTCTTCCAGAGGCGGCCGAGACGGAGGTGCAAATAAACCCTGAGGACCTGAGGATAGAAACCTTTCGTGCCAGTGGTGCGGGTGGGCAATATGTGAATACCACTGAGACTGCAGTCCGGATTACCCACATACCCACGGGGATAGTGGTATCCTGCCAAGATGAGCGTTCCCAATTTCAGAATAAGCTAAAGGCTATGAAAATACTCTACGCAAGGCTAAAGGATCACTACGAGAGGCAAAAAGAAGAAAAGATCGCACAGGAGAGGAGGGAGCAGGTGGGAACTGGGGAAAGGAGCGAAAAGATCAGAACCTACAACTTTCCACAAAACAGGGTTACAGACCATCGCATCAACTACACCTCCCATCGCCTTCAGGACATCTTAGAAGGAAAGCTTGATGAGATTATCTCCGCTTTAGAGGAGCACGAGATGGAGGAGAAACTGCGCGCCTCATTGCAAGGTGTTTGATATGGACCTCAGGGAGGTGGTAAAAAAACTTGACATAGTGGATGTGATCTCCTCTTACATAGACCTTGAGAGAAGTGGCAACAACTACAAGGCAAGGTGTCCCTTTCACCCGGACGATACTCCCTCTTTGTATGTATCTCCCTCAAAGGGTATATGGAAGTGCTTTGGTTGTGGTGTGGGGGGCGATGCGGTAAAGTTTGTAGCACTCTACGAAAACCTCACCTATACGGAAGCCCTCTTGGAGCTGGCAAAGAAGTATAAACTACCCGTCAAGCTGGAGCGTAAGAAAAAGGACGAAAACCTTTTGAACGCCATCAACCTGGTGGCGGAATACTACCACAGAAAGTTAAGGGAGCACCCAAAGGTGGTGGATTACCTCAAGGAGAGGGGTATATCAGAGAGAACTATAAAAAAGTTCAGGCTTGGATACTCGCCCTCCTCGGAGGAACTTTTGGACTTTCTGAGGGAAAACCAGCTGTTAGCCACCTACGAGAAGACGGGCAACCTTCTGAAAATAGACGAAAAACATTACAAAGACCTTTTTGCGGGCAGGCTCATCGTTCCCATAAGGGACCAAAGGGGAAACATCTTGGGCTTTGGCGGTAGAACTTTGACGGGCACAGGTCCCAAATACATAAACTCTCCCGAGACGGAGTTCTTCAAAAAAAGGGAAATTCTCTTTGGCTTTTATGAAGGGCTTGACTACATAAAGGAGAGGAAGAGGGCGATCCTTGTGGAAGGATACTTTGATGTGATGAGTATGCATCAGGAGGGCTTTCAGGAGGCGGTGGCGGTGATGGGAACCTCCTTTGGACAAGAACACGCAAAGCTTTTATCCGCCTATGTGCAGGAGGTGGTGCTACTCTTTGATGGAGACCAAGCGGGCAGGAGGGCAATAAGGCAGACCGCACCCTACCTTTTAAGGGAAGGACTAAAGGTAAAGGTCCTTTTGCTCCCAGAGGGAGAGGACCCAGATACCTACGTAAAAAAGTTCGCCAGTGAGTTGAGAAAATCCATAGAAAGCGCAGAGGAGATCTTTGATAGCCTTTTAAAAGAAAACAGCAAGCAGGCTTTAGAAGACTACCTTTATTTTTGTGCCTTTGTAAAGGACAAAGTCCGGCAGATGGAACTTTTGAGTGCGCTCTCAAAAAAAACAAACCTACCAATGGCGGTCCTAAGGGAGAAGACCAGAGAGCATCTTTCCCGTCAAAGGCATTTGGAAAGCTCAAGGGAGGCACAAAAGCTCAGCTACCACGAAAGAGTATTCCTCTACGGACTATACATAGGGCTCGGTAGCGATGAACTCTTAAAAAAGCTTAACCTTTCTCCCTACGCCATGGAGTTGGCGGAAGCCATACTTAGAGAGGAGTATCACATGATCCCCGAGGAGATTAAAAGACAGGGCTTTTATGACCCACAGAGGGCTTTTGAGGAGAGCCTAAAAAAGCTAACGCCAGACCCAAGGGTGGAGGAGGATGTTAGCTTGGAAAAGATAAGGAGCAAGAAAGACCCAGTCAGGCTCAGGGGAAGGGGGAATGTATAATTACTGCCTTCGGCTTTCCTTTGTGGGCACAAACTTTCACGGTTGGCAGGTGCAACCGGGCTTAAGGACGGTGCAGGGAGTTATAGAGAAGGCGCTTGACGAGTTATTTGGAGAGGGCATAAGACCGACGGGCTGTTGCAGGACGGATGCGGGCGTGCACGCCAAAGACTACATAGCAAACTTCAAAGCCTCAAGGTTTTTTCCTCTGAATAATCTCTTGAAGGCACTAAACGCCCTCTTGCCAGAGGATGTGGGAGTTTCTGAGGTGTGGCTGGCGGAAGAGAACTTTAACGCAAGGTATTCGGTAAAGGGCAAGCTCTATATATACAGGGTCTATCCTTCCCACGCAAGGAATCCCTTTCTGGAGCCCTTCCTCTGGAGGATACATTATACTTTAGAACTTGAAGAGATGAAAAAGGCTTGCGGGTTATTTTTGGGTGGGCATGACTTTTCGGGCTTTGCCAAGCTGGAGGGAGAGGAGGACCCCTTTGTGGAGATTGATGAGTGCGAGGTGGTGGAAAATGAAGGCATAGTGGAGATAAGGGTGAGGGCAAGGAGATTTTTAAGATACATGGTAAGGCGTATGGCGGGTGCCCTTATATACTTGGGAATGGGTAAGCTTTCCTTGGAGGACATAAAAGAGTTTTTAAAGGGAAAAAAGTGCCCCTACACCGCCAAGGCAAAGGGCTTAACCTTAGAGAAGGTTTTTCTATGAAGGAGTTTAAAAATACAAACCCATTAACACACAAGAATTTTTCTTCTAAAATCTAACTCTGATGTTTGTCAGCCTTCAGTTCAAGCTTGAACTAAAAAAGGAAGATAGAGAAAAACTCATAAAGCTGATGCGTAAGCAATCCTCAGCCATCCGTGTGGCATACAACATGCTAAAAGAGTTGGAAAAAGAGAAAACAAGAAACCCACACGCCCAAATATATCACAAACTAAGACAGCTATTTCCTGATCTGCCGACCAAATACATTGACTCAGCCATTTACAAAGCTAAACAATATCCAAAGGATAAAATCGTTGTCTTTGGAAGCAAAAGACTTTTTGAAAAACTCTGCAAAAACCACCTTTCAGGAAAGGCGAGAGAAAAACTTAAAAAACAATGGAGAGAATTAAGACAGGGAACATTGATCGCCATAGGTTCAAAACATAAAACTGCACAGGGTAATCTACTACTCAGGTTTATGGAACTGGATGGAAAACTGCATCTTAGAATTACCACAGGAAAAAGGGAGTTTATCTATGCCAAAGTGTTAAGAGAACCAAGCAATAGTAAAGACAAGTGGATAACTTTTATGGCTATGCTTTTAGAAAGCTGGCAAACGAAAAACTACTTTGCCTACACAGTAGAACTAAAGCTAAGAGAAGGAGAAGTTTATGGAAGTGTATCCTTTGAACTTCCAACACCTGAAGTAAAATACACCAAAGAAAACGGAGTAATAGCCATAGACACAAACGCATCGCCTATCCACTTAGCCGCAGCAGAGGTATCAAAAACTGGAGAACTACTAAGCTATCAAACTATCAGCTTACACCACCTTTTAGGACTTTCTCAAAACAGTAAAGACCACCAAGAGTGGATATTAGCCCATCAGATAGTAGATTTAGCCATTCAGAAAGGTAAAGCTATAGCCATAGAGAACCTAAAGAAACTCAAAAAAGGAATACGTGGAGATGGAAAAGCTGAGTTAAGAAAAAGGCTTCATCAGTGGAACGCCAAAAAGTTTTTGCAAAAGCTAAAAAGGGTAGCAATGTTAAAGGGAGTAGAAGTGATAGAGGTCAGTCCCGCCTACACATCAATTATTGGCATGCTAAAGTATGCACCACAGTTAAGCATAGATAAAGACATAGCAGGTGCTTATGTAATAGGGAGAAGGGCATTGGGCTTTAAAGAGGACATGCCTGAGAATTATGAAAGACTGCTAAAAGACAAAGCATATTTGGAGTTTGCCCTAAAGAGGTATGAAGAGAGAGAAAAGGAACTTAGAGAAATTATAGAGAAGGAAAGCAATGAATACAAGAGAAAGGCATTAGAAAGCGAACTAAGGAATGTAGAGAATGCAAAGAAGCTTTTAGTCAATCTCATACAAAGCCTTCAGAGTGAGTCAAGCGGATGTGAGGGAGCCTATGGAAGGAATTCCGAGCAGGGAAGGGTGGCAAAAACTACCCTTCAAAGTGCTTGGCAAGTTCTGAAGGTAGCCCTCCTCTTCCCTATTCTTGGAAAGGTCTTACCAAGGGACCTTTCTCCTCTGAAGCCAGTGTTGGTGGAAGGGGTGTGGGATAGGGTGAGGAGTAGGTTAGTCCCCTTATCCGCTGGAGGGACGGTCCCGATGAAGGATTTTTAGAACAGCCTCATGAAGGAGCTGTATTTTAAAAGGGCAAGACAGTTCTTCTTTGCCACCTTGGGCTTTGTTAGCCTTGTTTTCTTTGCGTGCCTCCCCTTGTATCCTTACTTTAAACTGCCTTTGCATCCCAACTTGGTCTTGGGTATGCTCGCCTTTAACCTACTCTTGGGTTTGATCTTTATAACCTTAGCCCTATTTTTACGTAAAAGGTTGTTTCCCATCAAAGTGGAAGAGCCCTACTGGAGCCAGAGGGCGACCGCCCGCTACTTTTGGCTCTACTTTTTGGTGGGTATTCCCTTTACCTTTAGCTTTTTGGTTTTTATAGTCTTTGCGAGCCTTGCCCTTTTGATTGAAGGCTACCTGCTAACGGTTTTTGGTTTAATATTATTAAGACCAAGAGAGGAGGACATAATATGACGAGGGAAGAGGTTATCCAAAGGCTTCTCCAAGAGGACAAGGAGTTTAGGTATCACTACGAAAAGCACGAGGAGCTTGACAAGCAAATAGACAAGTTAGAAAAGCACCATCCCATGACCCATGACTTGGAGATGGAACTGGAAAAGCTCAAAAAGGAGAGGCTCTATCACAGGGATATGGTGGAGTTGAAAATTCAGAAGTTTCTAAACAGCCAGAAGGTTTAAGTGCATTCGCCCGCAATGTGCCTTCCGCTGTCTAAGTTTATGATCTCGCCGGTTATGGTTTCCACCCTTAGCAGATATTTTGTTAGCTCCACCACATCCTCCAAGGATACCTCCCTCTTCAAGGGCGTCTTTTGTATGTAGGCGTCCCACCTTTCTTGGGAAAAGTCAGGAGGCTTTAGGGTGGGACCCAAGGCTATGCCGTTTACTAAAATGTGCGGTGCTAACTCCTTCGCCAGAACCTTTATGGCAGTATGCAGTGCCCCCTTAGCAAGGAAGTAGGCAGAGTAATTTTTGTAGGGGGTGGTGTTGGGTGCCCAATCGCCAAAGGCAACCACCCTTCCCTTGGGACTTTGGTCGTTCCTTTGCATGTGCTTGGCACATTCTTTAGTCAAAAACAAAAAGGCAGTGGCTATGGGCATAAGGTGGTTCATAAAATCCTCAAGGCTAAGGCTCTCTAAGGGAGTGGGATAGTAAGGGCTCGCCAAGTGCAAAAGGGCGTCCACCCTTCCGAACCTCTCCACCGTCTGAGCCACCACCCTTTGGTAGGAGGAAAAGTCTGAAAGGTCAGCCTCTATTCCTTCCACCTCTCCGTCCCTTTTTAACTCATCCACTATCTCTTGGGAGGTGTGATAAACCACCGCCAATTGCCAGCCTTCCTTCAAAAGCCCTTTGGCGACTTCAAAGCCCACACGCCTTGCACCGGTTATTAGGGCAACCTTTTGCATTTGGGTTATAATTATACACTAAGGCGCATAGCTCAGTAGGCAGAGCGCTGGCCCGACACGCCAGAGGTCGGCGGTTCGAGTCCGCCTGCGCCTATTTACCAATTTCCTAAAAGACTTCCAAAGCCCTCAAAGAAAGCCCTTATCAACTTTTCGGAGGGTTGCAACTGCACCACCGTGTAGCCATCCCTCCTTCCAACCCGCACACCTTCTTCTAACTCAGTGGGAAGCACAGAAAAGAGATGGCTGTTTATAACCGCAGAAAGACCGAAGAATTCCTCCATATCTTCCCTCTGCGTGCTGATAAGCAGGTCAAAGTCTCCCCCTTCAACCACATCCCCCTCAAGCTTTAAAACATACTCTTTTATAAGTTCCCTAAACTCCTCACTATTTATGAGAACCCTTTTGCCCTTCAAGGGTTTGCCCCATTGGGATTTTCCCCCAGACTTTTCCAACAGCTTGACCTCCTCTATGACCATGCTATCGTCCAAACCTTTGCACATATCATAGACCGTCAGAAGGGCCACGGATACCGCTGTAAGTGCCTCCATCTCATAGCCCGTTTTTGAGGTGCCAAGCACCAAGGAAAAGACCTCCAAACGGTCTTCGCCCAGCTTGACGTCAAGCTCCGCATGCTCCAAAGGAATGGGATGGCAGAAGGGTAAAAGCTCCCCGGTTTTTTTCACAGCCATCAAGCCAGCAACCTTGCAAGCACTCAACACATCCCCCTTAGGCACCGTGCCCTCCCGGATCCTTTTAACGGTCTCTTTCTTTAAGGAGATCCTTCCGTAAGCCCTTGCCAGCCTTAAGGTTATTGGCTTTAAAGATACATCCACTGTGCGCATCAACCCTTTAAAGTCCCCAGAGGTTTCAATCTTAACGCAAGCTTGGCAATGCCCAAGCTATCCACCACCCTCACCACTTCGGACACGTCCTTGTAAGCCTGCGGGATCTCCTCTGCCACGGTTCCTTTGCCCCTTGCCACCACTACCAGATCTCCAAGCACCTTTTCTAAGCCCTCCCTTCTTACAAACTCCTTTGCTTTAGTCCGGGACATGAGCCTGCCCGCACCGTGGCATGCGGTCCCAAAGCTGATCTCCATGCTCCTATCTTGTCCCACCAACAGGAAGGAGTACCTTCCCACATCACCGGGTATTAGCACGGGCTGACCCAGTTCTCTGTAGGCGGGTGGCACCTCCGGATTGAAGGGAGGGAAAGCCCTTGTGGCACCCTTTCTGTGAACCACCAGCTGTAAAACCTTTCCGTCAATTTTGTGCTTTTCCAACTTGGCTATGTTGTGGGCTAAATCGTAAATAAGCCTGTAGCCCAGTTCTTCCCAAGAGAGACCAAAGAATCGCCTTATGGTGTCTGCAGTCAAAAAGCCCAATATCTGCCTGTTGGCAAAGGCATAATTGGCAGCGCTGTTCATGGCGGAAAAGTAGGCTTGACCCTCGGGAGAGCTAAAGGGCATGCAGGCAAGTTGCATATCCAGTATGTCTATGTTGTATTTTTTAAGGGCATCCTTTGCGATTTTTAGATAATCCACGCAGACCTGATGTCCAAATCCCCTTGAACCCGAGTGCACCATGATGCAAACTTGACCAAGCTTTAAGCCCAAACGCTCAGCAATATCCTCGTCGTAGACCTCATCTACTGTTTGCACCTCCACAAAGTGATTGCCAGAACCCACCGTTCCAAGCTCGTCGGCACCTCTCTCGTAGGCTTCCTTTGAAACCTTAGAAGGGTCCGCGTTCGGAAGGGCACCACCGCTCTCTATATGCTCTAGGTCCTCCAAAAAGCCAAAGCCCTGCTCCACTGCCCAACGGGCACCCTTCACCGCCACCTCTTCCATCTGAGACTTGGTCAGTTTTATCTTTCCAGTAGAACCCACGCCTGCGGGCACGTTTTTGAGTATATCGTTCATAAGTTCCCTTCTAACCGGGTAGACCATATCCGCGGTAAGGTTTGTGGCTATGAGCCTCACTCCGCAGTTTATGTCGTAGCCCACCGAGCCAGGGCTGATTATACCCTCCTCAGGGTCAGTTGCCATCACACCACCAACGGGAAAGCCATAACCCACATGCACATCGGGCATCACGTATATAGCCTTTTTCACCCCTGGCAATGTGCCCGCGTTCGCCGCCTGTCTTATGGCATCCTCCTCCAAGGTCTCAAAGAGCCTGTCGCTGAGATAGAAATAAACGGGCACCCTTTGCCCTTGAACCGTATTCTCCGGCAGTTTGTAGACAAAAGGCTGAACCTGAACAAGCTGTTCCTTCAGTCCCATGGTAAAATTAAAATTTATGCTTTTAGAAGAGTATAACCCATACCTTGAATACAAGAACGGAGAACTTTTTTTAGAAGGAGTATCCTTGCAAGAGTTAGCCAAGGAGTATGGCACTCCTCTTTATGTTTACAGTGCCTCTTACATAAGGGACCGCATTAGGGCTTACAAAGAAGCCTTTCCCAACGCCCTAATATGCTACGCAGTCAAGGCAAACTTTAACCCGCACATTGTAGGACTTGCAAAGGAAGAGGGCGCTGGTGCGGACGTGGTTTCTGGGGGAGAGCTGGATAGTGCCCTGAGGGCGGGTGTGGAGCCCTCCAAGATAGTCTATGCGGGCGTGGGAAAAACTTTGCAGGAGATCACCTTTGCGGTGGAGAAGGACATTCTCATGTTTAATGTGGAATCCCACATGGAGCTGGACGTTTTAAACGAAGTGGGCGAGAGGTTAGGCAAAAAGGTAAGGGTTGCCATAAGGGTAAATCCAGACGTGGACCCAAAGACCCATCCCTACATCTCCACGGGCATGAAAAAAAGCAAGTTTGGCATAGACATAAAGCAGGCAAAGGAAGAATACAGGCATGCAAGAAGCTTGAAAAACTTGGAGGTGGTGGGAATACACTGCCACATCGGCTCTCAAATTCTGGATGTTTCTCCTTACATAGAGGCGGTAGAAAAGGTGGTAGGGTTGTATGAAGAGTTAATAAAAGAGGGCTTTGACATTAAATACATAGACCTTGGGGGTGGTTTGGGCATAAAGTATCAGCCAGACCAGGCAAACCCAGAACCAGAAGACTTGGCAAAGGCGATCATGCCAAGCTTAAGGGGGGTCCAAGCTAAGCTTATTTTGGAACCAGGAAGGTCTATAGTGGGAAACGCAGGCATACTCCTAACACAGGTGCAATTTTTAAAGGACAAAGGGCACAAGCACTTTGTGATCGTGGATGCGGGCATGAACGACCTTATAAGACCTGCCATATACTCCGCCTACCACCACATCGTGCCGGTGGTGGAAAGGGATGTGAAATACATAAAGACCGATGTGGTGGGTCCTATCTGCGAAACTGGAGACTTTTTAGCCTTAGACAGGGAAATTCCCTATGTGGAAAGGGGAGATTACTTGGCAGTGCTCTCTGCCGGGGCTTACGGTTTTGCCATGTCTTCCCACTACAACGCAAGACCCAAGGCGTGCGAGCTTTTGGTGGAGAAAGGAAAGGTAAAGGTAATAAGAAGGCGGGAAACCTACGAGGATATATTCAACGCTTGCTTTTCCTAAATTCTTAGCTTTGGGTAGAATCTGAAGGTCGCTTAGACTTTTGGGACAAAAGCTCCATTAAGGCTTGTCTGAAGTGATTGTAGATTAGCCTGAAGTTCAATATTGCAGTGTCCTTGATAGAGTTCCTTATGGCATTTTCAAAGTGTTTGTCCAATTCCTCAACGGACAGTTGGTTTGCTAAAGCTACGTTTAAACAATCCTCCAAATCCTGCTCCGTACCTCTCCTTAGCTTCATTATGATGAAATCGTAAGGATTAAGCACGCTGACCTTTAGCTGATCGTCCTGATAGATCGTTATAGCCCTATCCCGATAGCCTTTTGGCAGTGAGATCACACTCCACCCGCTTATGTTTTCAGACAGGTCGCTTTCAAAACCTCTTTTTTTTAGCTCAAAGTAGACCTCCTCCAAATCACCTCTAACGATCTCTGCGTCTATATCCATCGTGACCCTTGCTTTAACTCCATAATATGGCAAAGCTTGCGCTCCAACGAGAATAATCTCAATAGATTTGCCAGTGCTTTTTGCTATCTCCTTAAAAATTTCAACAACATTTATCATTCTAAAGCCCTTAAAGCCTCAAAAAACTTTCTTACATCCTCTTGTTTTATCTTTTCTTTAACAGTGGGCAATGGCTTATTTCTTCTTATGAGATATCTGTAGTTTGAATAAATAACGCAGGCTTTGTGGTAGTACTCAGAAAGTTCAGGAAAAGACTCTTTAAGTTTTTCCCAATCCACCTGGTCGTTGAAAACGATCTCGTAGGGTAAAAGGTTTCTGCCCGCTCTACTGTTTAAAAACTCTTCTATGCTCGCTTTGTCTTTGTGGTATAGCTTTTTTAGCTTGAGTTCTATGATGTGATCGGTTGTAGAGTGTGGCATTTCTTATAAATATAAGCGTCATTACCTCTGGGGTATGATATACTAAGCCTTTGTGCCAACCAACAGAGAAAAGATAGAGAGGGCGATTAGAGAAGCCTTAGCATCATTCCAAGAGGGATTGAGATACTCCGAGCTGGTGAGGTATATCAAAGAAAAACATCCGGAGATAAAGGAAAACACTATACATGGCGCCCTTCATAGCCTAAGAGAAAAAATCAGAAGCGGGGACATAAAAGATATAGTTATGCCCGAGAGGGGATTGTTCCGTCTTGTATGGGAAGAGTCGCCTCCAAAACCAGTGGAG
>DAIUER010000012.1:11832-12358 GCA_036845005.1 Thermocrinis sp. | reverse complement strand
ATATGTTTCCTTTCCAAAAGGAGGTTTTTTGCTCTGGTTTGGCTTTAGAAGCTTTTAAAAATCCTTGACAAGGAGGAGAAGAAATGGCAAAAGCCCTCGGACTGCATATCTTAGCAGACCTGCACGGCGTTAGCCCTGACCTTATTGACAGGGTGGAGGCCATCAAAAACCTTTTAGAGACCGCGGTAAGGGTAGCCGGTCTCACCAAGATCTCCTCTCATTACTACCAATTCCAACCCCACGGTGCCACGGGTGTGATCCTTCTTGCGGAGTCCCACATATCCATCCACACATGGCCCGAGCATGGATTGGCAACGGTAGATGTCTATCCCTGTGGAGACCCCTCCTAGGCTAATAAGGCTATGGACTTCATAGTATCCACCTTGGAGCCTTCTAGGGGCGATAAGCAGGGTCATGAGAGGGGCTTGGTGGGAAGTTCCGAGGGTCAAGAGTTGCGAAGTATTTTGCTGAACATATAAATTTTTAGTAGAGGTCTGAGATGTTTAAGTTTACCGATGAGCAGATA
>DAIUER010000012.1:0-11822 GCA_036845005.1 Thermocrinis sp. | reverse complement strand
TAAGGCGCTACCTTAGGGATTTGGTCAAGATCCCTCTTTTAACTCGGGAAGTGGAGATAAAAAGATACGCAAGGCATATAATCCTGCCCGAGGTGGGCGGTAAGGGGCAGGAAAAGTTGTTAAATTCCAAGGTGCTTGTGATAGGTGCGGGGGGTTTGGGCTCCCCCGCCATACTGTACCTGGCGGCAGCCGGTGTGGGAACCATTGGCATAGTGGATTTTGATGTGGTGGATTTCTCAAACCTCCAAAGGCAGGTGATCCACAACACCGAGAGGGTAGGCACTCCTAAGGTGGAATCCGCCAAAAAGACCGTGGAAATGCTAAACCCGGATGTGAAGGTGATCACTTACAACGCCCGCATAAGCAAAGAAAACATAATGGATATAATTAAGGATTACGACGTGGTCTTGGATGGCACCGACAACTTTCCTACCCGCTTTCTTATAAACGACGCCTGCTACTTTGCGGGCAAGCCTTTGGTTTCCGCCGCCATGCTGAGGTTCGAAGGTCAGGTTTCTGTCTTTGACTACAGAATGAAAGAACAGTCTCCCTGCTACAGATGTCTCTTTCCAGAACCTCCTCCCCCAGGTCTTGTGCCTTCTTGCCAAGAGGCGGGAATTCTCGGAAGTATTGGGGGCATAATGGGTTGCATTCAGGCTACAGAGGCAATAAAGCTCATATTGGGCATAGGAGAGCCATTAGTTGGTAAGCTACTTATCATGGATGCCCTTTCCATGGACTTTAGAAAAGTAAAACTGCGCAAGGACCCAAGCTGTCCCCTCTGCGGAGAAAAGCCGGTAATAAAAGAGCTTATAGAATACGAACAGGTTTGTGATGTGCATTTTTGAGCATGAGGCTTGGGGTAAATATTGACCATGTGGCAACCCTAAGGCAGGCAAGGAGGACCTTTGAGCCAAGCCCGGTTTTTTGTGCCCTTTTGGCAGAGCAGGCGGGTGCCCACCAGATTACCTTGCATTTGAGGGAAGACCGCCGACATATCCAAGAGGAGGACCTCAGGCTTATAAAGAAGTTGGTAAGGGTCCCCGTCAATTTGGAGATGGCACCCACCGAAGAGATGAAGAGGATCGCCTTGGAGGTAAAGCCCAACCGAATTACCTTGGTGCCCGAAAGGAGAGAAGAGATCACCACGGAAGGTGGCTTGGATGTGGTAAAGCTGGAGGGCTACCTGAAGAAGTTTCTCAGGGAAATAAAGGAGGAGGGTATCGAGGTTTCCCTTTTTGTAGAGCCAGAGGAGGAACAGATTTATGCGTCAAAGGAGGTGGGGGCAGATGCGGTGGAGTTGCACACGGGTAGGTATGCGAACCTTTGGAACGCTCACAATTGGAAGGGTGTTGAGGAAGAACTTCAAAGGTTAAAGACCGCATCCACAAAGGCAAGGGACTTAGGCTTGAGGGTCTATGCGGGGCATGGTCTTACCTATCAGAACGTTAGGGATCTGGTAAAAGAACTCAAAGGCTATGTGGAAGAGTTGAACGTGGGACATTCCATAGTTTCCAATGCGGTGGTCTTTGGCTTTGAGAGGGCAGTTAGGGAGTTTCTTGATATAATAAATAGATAGTCCCCGTAGCTCAGGAGGATAGAGCGCGAGATTCCTAATCTCGAGGTCGGAGGTTCGACTCCTCCCGGGGACGGATGGGCGATTAGCTCAGTGGTAGAGCGCCATCCTCACACGATGGAGGTCGGAGGTTCGACTCCTCCATCGCCCATTTATAATTTATTCTGTGGAGCTCTTGGAACTTTGGAGGAGGCACTTAGAGAAGACAAAGAGCGAAAGGACCACCATAACCTACTTAAACGCCATCAAGTCTTTTTTAAAAAAACTCCAACTGCCAAGTCATAAGCTAATTGAGGTTTCTTCTGCGGACCTTTACCAGTATGCGGACAGCTCAGAGCTTTCCTCTACCTCTTTGCTCACCCATTTTTCCGCCCTCAGACACTTCTACAGGTTCCTTGCCCGCAGAGGTTACCTACAAAAGGAAAAATACTCAGAAATTGAAGAAACCATAGAGGATATAAAAGAGGACTATGGGTTAAAAACTATGCACAGAAAACCTAAGGCGCTTAGTAAGTCTGAGCTTGAGAAGATATTTCAAAAGGTAAAGGGTTCAAAGTATGAAAACATATACAAGCTATTTTTATACAGCGGTGTAAGGCTGTCGGAGTATAAAAATCTGAGCTCGGAGCACTTTTTCTTGGATAAAAGCGGTATATACTGGCTACATCTACCCGCAGAGATCACCAAAAGAAAAAAAGAAAGGATCGCCCCACTGATAGGTCCCACCAAGGAGGAAACCTTCCGGTTTACCCAAGAGCTCTCCCATTGGTTGGAGGACTACGACGCAAACCTGAGAACCAAGGCGGGCTCTTTGCAGGTATATACCAACAGGCTTTCAAAAAGGCTCGGCATAGACTTTTCACTCCATAGCTTTAGGCATACCTACATAACAAACCTTATAAACCAGGGCTTTCCTGCGGAATTAGTAAAGGAGTTTGCAGGACACGCCAATGTGAAGACCACCATTGATATATACTATCGGTTTAATCCAGAGAGGGCGAAGGCGGTGGTGGATGAGTTTTTAAGAGGATGAAGCTCTTCTTCCTTACCATATTCCCAAGCCTTGTGGAATGCTTTTGTGAGCATGGGATTGTATCCCAAGCCATAAAAAAGGGCGCCTTAGAGGTGGTAGTCATAAACCTAAGGGACTATGCGGAAAAGGGAAAGGTAGATGACTATGCCTACGGAGGGCATCCGGGCATGGTTCTAAAGCCCGAACCCATCTTTTTAGCTTACGAAGATCTTGTGAGCAAGTATGGAAAACCTTACGTTATAATCCCACAACCTTGGGGAAAGGTGATAGACCAGAGGGACTTGGACAGGCTCTCAAAGCTTGACAGCTTGCTTGTAATATGCGGAAGGTATGAGGGCATAGACGAGAGGGTAAGCCCTTTGGCGGACGAGGAGCTCTCTTTGGGGGACTTTGTGCTCTCTGGTGGTGAGCTCCTTGGCTTGGTGCTCTTGGAGGGTATCGCAAGGCTCTTGCCGGGTGTCCTCAGCGACCCGCAGAGCATAGAAAGGGACTCCTTCAGAAGGTGGCTGGGCTCTCCCGTATATACCAGACCTGCAGAGTTCAGGGGTATGAAGGTGCCCGAAGTTTTGCTCTCTGGCAACCATAAAATGATTGAGCTTTGGGAACTGTGGCACTCTATAAAAAGAACCTTGGAAAAGAGACCAGACCTCATTCCCACAGACCTTACACCCTTGGAGGAAGAGATGTTAAGGGCTATAAAGGAAAACCTCAGCTTTGAGGAGTGGGTCCAAAAAAGATGATCCTATTCTTGGTGGAATCTTTCACAAAGGCAAAGACCATAAGTAAGTATTTGGGAAAGGACTACTTGGTTAAGGCAACCGGTGGGCACATTAAGGATCTTCCCGAGGACCAGTTGGGTGTGGATTTGGAAACATTAAATCCTACCTTTTTGTGGAGAAAGGGGAAAAAGAAATTGTTTGATGAGATCAAGAAAAGTAGCCTTAAAGCCCAGCTTGTGCTTTTGGGAACGGACCCAGACAGAGAGGGAGAGGCAATATCCTACTTTCTTTGGGAGGAGTTAAGAAAGATTAGAAACATCCCAATAAAGCGTGTGTATTTTTACGAGATCACCAAACCCGCCCTTCAAAAGGCTATAAAAGAGCAGACAAACATCAACATGAACTTGGTTAAAGCCCAGTTTGCTAGAAGAGTCCTTGACCGGCTCATAGGCTATCTTCTTTCGCCGGAACTTCAGAGAAGTTTAAAAACAAAAGGTCTTTCTGTAGGAAGGGTTCAATCTCCCGCCCTAAGGCTCATAGTGGAAAGGGAGAGGGAAATCCAGTCCTTTAAGAAGAAGAAGTTTTATTACATCAAGGTGGTCTTTGAAGAATTCTCTGCCTACTTGGGCGTGAGGTTTGAAAAGCCAGATAACGCCAAGCCTTACTTGGAAAAGCTAAAGGATGCCTTTTTTGAAGTCAAGGAAGTGCAAGAGTGGGAGGAGATGGTATCACCGCCCAAGCCCTTTAACACACCCGAGCTACAAAAGACCGCCAACGAAAAGCTTGGCTTTAGCGTGGAAAAAACCACAAAGCTTGCCCAAGGTCTCTATGAAGAGGGCTACATTACCTACCCAAGAACGGACGCCCACCGGATGAGCCCAGAAAAGGCTACGGAGTTCCTCAAGTGGATAGAAGAAAACTACGGTGTGGAGTATGTGGGAAAGTTAAGAAAGTTCAAGGAAAAAGCCCATGTGCAGTCTGCCCATGAATGCATAAGACCCACCAGCTTAGTCAAAAAACCGCCACCGGGAGACAGCCTAATGCTCTTTGAACTGATCGTAGGCAGAACTTTGGCAAGCCTTTCTACTCCTGCACTCCTGAAAAACACTAAGGTGATGCTTATTCCCGTAAAGCAAGGACTCTCCCTTGAGTTTATCGCAAAGGGAAGGACCTTAATCTTTGACGGATGGACAAAGTTTGAAGAACATGACTTTAGGGAGGAAAAACTGCCCAAGCTTGAAAAGGGACAGGTTCTCAAGCCACAAAAGATCATCTTGGAAGAAAGGCAAACAGAGCCACCAAAAAGATACACGGAAGGCTCCTTGGTAAAAAAACTTGAGGGCTTAGGCATAGGAAGACCATCTACCTATGCGACGATCATAAAAACCCTAAAAGAGAGAGGCTACGTGGTGGTGGAAAAGGGCTACCTAAAGCCCACAGAGACCGCCTTCTTGGTGCTTGACTATCTTATGGAGAACTTTCCAAAGCTGGTGGATTACCAATACACTGCCAAAATGGAGGAAGTGCTGGACTTGGTGGAGGAGGGAAAGAAGGACTGGAAAAGTGCAGTCAGAGAGCTTTTTAAAAAGATTACAGATGAAAGTCCTTACCCAAATAAACTTCCCTGACCCTTTGGTTCAAAATAACATCCTTTGGCGGACCCTGGGCTATCACCGTGCCCTCTGAGATTATGTAAACCCTATCTACAAGCCTTATGGTTTCCCTTACGTTGTGGTCGGTGATCAAGACACCTATATCTTGAGCCTTTAGGTTTAGAATCAGCTCCTTTATGTCTGCCACCATTATAGGGTCTATACCCGCAAAGGGCTCGTCTAAGAATATATACTTGGGCTTTGGGATCAGTGCCCTTGCGATCTCTAACCTTCTCTTTTGACCGCCGGAAAGATTTCCTGCCCTTTGGTTTCTCAGCTCATAGAGCCCAAAGTCCGAAAGCAACTCCTCCGCCCTTGCCAGGGCACTCTCCCTGCCCTCTTCAAAGAACTCCAAAAAGATCAGAAGGTTTTCTATAACGGTCAGGTCCTCAAAGAGGGTATGTTCCTGTGGCAAAAAGGATATGCCCTCCTTAGCCCTTTTGTGGGTAGGCAGATGAGTGATGTCCTTTCCTTCCAACTCGATGGTGCCATCATCCACCGACAGAAAGCCCACCAAACAGTTAAACAGGGTGGTTTTACCCGCCCCATTGGGACCCAGTAGCCCCACCACCTCTCCCCTCCCAATGTAAAGGTCTATACCCTTTAGAATTTCTCTACCCCTGAAACTTTTTCTTAAGTTATGTGCAGAAAGCCTTTTCTCCAAGCCAATTTTAATTATAACTCGTAAAACTGCACCTCCAACCTCTGAAAAGACACAAAGCCCTTGCAAATTAAAATGTTTAGAATATACTTATATTCATATTAAATCACCTTAGGAGGTATGCCATGTTTGGAGCAAATAGGATCGTAGATGTTCCAGAGGACGCCATTATGAACATAAATTATGTGGTGCTCAAAGAGGGCGTAACCCTTGACGATGTAGCTGAAAGGGTTGCCTATCTCTGCGAGCATGTTAAGACATACCACTCAGAAACGGGCTTTTATGGAGGCTTTGTTGCCCTTAATACAGGTGGTGTTTCCCTTGAGGGTTCCACTGCTGGACAAGTCACCGAACATCCTCTAAAGGATAGGGAAGTCCTCATAATAACCTTCTGGAGAAGCCTTGAGGACCACGAGGAATCCCACAGAAGCGAAAGGTTCAACCAGCTCTTTAAGGAACTAACCGAGTTGGCGGAGAGCACCTTTGAGGTTGTCTATCAGGTCCTTTGGCAAGGGAAAGCATACGACCCGGAAATGGCAAAGAAAGCAAAGGAAGTAAAGGAAACCTACACAGAAAAGTAATTGATCCGTATTGGAAGAGCGGGCACCAGTCCTTTGGTGCCCCATGTAAAATCTGACCTCTTTTCCCTCAATTTCAAAGAGTGAAAGCCCTAACCCAAACCTCAGGCAAAAAGACTCCAAACCTGTTAAATATGCTTGATGTAGTCAATATTTATAGAATTTCTCAGAAAAATATCCAAAAAGCTTTTTAAGGACAACTTCAGGAATGCCTATTTTCCTCTCTTGATGGTCTGCGTGCACCAAAGCATCAAAGTCATTTTTAAGCTTCATTAAAACCTTTGGATGGACATCAAACATACAAACTAAAATCCGATCGTCAAGTTTGAGAAATTCTCTGGCTATCTCCTTATCTTCGGGATGCAACCCGAGCTTAAGCCCTGATTCTTCATACTCCGGAGCTAATAGAAGTTTTCCTTGAACCTCAGGGTTTATCTCAAACAGGTCTCCAAGGGTTTCCTCCTCTTCTGTTTGTTCTGCCAGTGTTTGCAGTATAGTTTCCAGATTGCTCGCCTTTGTGCCAAACACAAACAGGCTTTCTATTGGAGTGGTCCAATCTTTTACCTGTTGGTATGTCTCTTTATCTATTTGAGAGTTTTTGTGTAGGATCTCCAGTCTTCTCCTGATATTTTTAAAAGGTTCAATCCTTACTCCCCTTCCTATGCTCTGCAACACAAACTTTTTGGCATCCTCTCCCATTCCTATGTTTATAAATGCGATCACATTAGGGCGGTTAGAGTCCCATCCTTCATAAAAGGCACGGGAACCCATCAAAATGTTTATGTCTTCATCTTCGTTCAGTTTTGCAAAGATGTTTTCCTCTTCAAATCTTTCAACGATTTCATAACCTTCCAGCTTTTCCCTTAGCCACGGAGTTATGTCTCCTATCTTCATCAGGGCAAAGGGTTTATCTCCAGACTTTAGCTTGAAAAGTAGCTCCTGTCTGTTTTGTGGAATTTGAACCACCTCTATGGTTCCAGTGCTTTTGGAGTTAAACACGCTTTCAAGTAGGTCTTCGAAGGTTATCTCCCTAAGCAAGTTTAAAAACTCTCCGCTAAGCCTTACATTTTCAAATTGAAAGTTTGCGTTTTCTAACTCTTGGACAAGTTCGTCCTTTGCCCCCTGAAAATCACTGTCCTGTATTTCACCCTTCGCTATGTTGGCAAGCTCTCTGAAAAGTAGTTCCATGTCTGAGTCCTCAACATTAACGGAATTTACCAACACCAAAAGCAAGGGTTTGTGATAGGGAACTCTGTCTTTTACCTTTTCCCTTGCTTTTATTAGACCCGTGAGAAGAATAAAGATTTTTAGAAGTATTTTTTGTTTTTCCTCTTGAGAAAAGTCGTCCCTTCTGTTAAAGCTTCTTAGGTTCTCACTTGATACATATATATGTTTGCCGTAGCCTTGTTTTACGAACTCTGCCAAGTTGAAGTTGTAGGCACAGGTGATAAAGTCAATCTCCTCTGTAAAGGTAGCTGAAAAGTCAAACCTAAAGCCATTCTTACAAAGGATGTTGAAAATTGCCTGTCTTTTGCTCTCATCCTTATCTCCCTTGTGGGCTTCATCAAGGATCAAATACCAATTGCCATCGTTTAGATAGTTTCTAAAATTCACCCTTTTTTCCTTCTCTTCTGTGTCAAAAAGGTCTGCCCTGTAATAAAAAACAGGAATACCTGTTGGATTGTCCAGCCCGCTTTTAACATCCTCATAATCCTTCAGTTCATAAAGCTGAATTATTTTGCTGGGCATTCTCCCTTCATTAACCTCCTTCACATGCCCTTTAAACTGCCCTATTAGATCATCCCTGTGTGTTAAAAACAATATATCCTTTTGTGGAATAAGTTTCAGGTTCATAAGCCCACTCAACAGTTCAATAAGCTTTACTATCACAAGAGTTTTCCCAGAGCCTGTAGCCATCCAAAAACCCATACGGTTGATTATTTGATAAGTGGGAAGCTCATTCCCATTAACCACAAATCCTCCTTCTTTTTGAAGGTCTATGAGCTTTTTATTTCGTATAGGGAGAGTTTCAGGCAGGATACCCTTATAAACATTTTCAAAAAACTCCTCCTTGTTGCCTCCGCATTTGCTGTAAAAGTAATAAAGCCCTTTTATGGCATTTTCTAATGCATTCTTTTGATAGTCAAAAAGCTTTTTTTTACTTGAGAATGTAGAAAGGTCAATAGCATACCACACTCCTTCAACATCTTCCAATGTGTCTAATATCGTTTTCAATCGTAAGTTTGGGATTGATATCCCAGAATTGTCCAATGATCTTCTATCTTTTTCCTTCAACCTCACGCCGATAAAATTATAATCTATATCATTCTTCGTGCCCAGTTAAGGCATTCTATTAGTTTATCTAAACTATTTATTTCGCACTTCTTTAACTCCGGACATTTCTCAGGATTTACAAAATAAGCGGCAGATTCCCATGTGTCATTCAAATCATAACTTGCTTTATCGTTTATCCTCAAGGGATAATGGTTTTCAAAATAAGTCCGCAAGTTTTTCAGACATTCATTACAGTATGCAAAAAATTTAGCTTCCGTTTCATTTAGCTTGCAATAAAAAAGCTGTATATCCGCATCGCATGTATAGAGTTTTCCGTTCCTCTTAACTGTAATGTTTCGCTTGAACTCATTAAGTTCTTCTGAGCTTACCCAATTACCCTGATTTTTTATCCTATTTTTGTATGTCTGGTTCTTAAATTTGAAGGCGGATATGTAATCCAATCCTATGTTTTTTGTTTTTGAATACCAATGATGTTCTTCGGTTTTCACTTCTATTTTTATTGTTATAGCCTTTCCATCTTTAGTTTCAAACACAACCTCCACGTCGTAGCCAGCCTGAAAGTTTAAATTTTTGTAGATCCTATAACTTAGCAAATCATAACTTTTTATAATCTCATCAAAAATATAGTTCTCTATCCACTTTGCCACTATGCGTATCTCAAAGGCAGGGCTTCCATAAGTTTCAAATAAGTCCCTTTCCATGATCTTACCACCAGATCAAGGGTTTTATTAGTTTATAGTCCAAGTCTTTTGTGTTTATGATGGTGCCATCTTCAAACTCTACCTCGTTCTCTTTTATCCTCTTTATCCACTTGCCTATCAGATTAGAAAGCGTTTCTGCTATGTCTATATCTTCATAGAGTTTTTTCAGGTCTACCTTTACCTTGTTATTCTCGTAATCTATCTCCAAAGCTTTCAAAAGTTTTTCATCTTTTAGAAAAATATACTGTTCATACAATGGTTTTCCTCTTATATGCATCACATCGTCCTTATAGACCGCTTTGGCAAGGGTGTCTTCAAACTGCTCAAGCTCGTAGTATTTAAAGAATACTCCTATTCCATTGCTATCCTGTGGTTTTCCACGACTCCAGTTAAAGGAGTAAGCTACCCTTTTGATCCTCGGTAGGATAACTGTATAAAAGTGGTCTCCCATCTCTATTAAGACAAATTTTCTCTTCCCATTTTTCTCTTTGTTTAAAGCCATGACCGCATGGGCTGTGGTGCCAGAACCAGCGAAAAAATCACAGACTATCTCATCACCCTTTGTGGTTGCATGGATCAACAGCTTGACAAGAGACACTGGCTTTGGCTTTAACGCTGAGTAATCATCGGGATAAAAGAGGTCCTTTAACTCTCTTGTTGCGTCCGCATTTAGTCCCACATCAACACCATTATCAGTTAGTATGCTTTTTAGAACATTCCCGTCTACTGTTCTATCAGGCTTAAAGAGGTGCTTTTTGATCTTTACAGAATATCCGTTCTTTTCTTTAAATACTCTAATCAGTCCTTGCTCGTAGTGCTTTTTGAGCACATCCCTACTTATCAACCATGTGTAATTTCCTTTAGGGTATATTATTTCAATATCAGTGTATTTATCAGAAAACAGTTCTCGTTTTTTTTCACCGTTTTGGTTGTATTCAAACCCAATTATGTTGCAAGCGTTGGGATCAATGATTATGCCGTAATTTAAGTTTGGTCTTTTGTCTTTTGTCTGTTGGCTTGGACCGAGCAAGTCCATCCATTTATATGGTCCCCTTTCGTCCTTGTGCTTATATTCCTTCCTTTGCTTTTCCGTGATTATATTTTCGTAAATGAAGGACTTCTCATTTCCAAACACAGTAATATACTCATGGTTTTCCGTCAAATTTTTTTCCGAAAAACTTCCTATACCTCCTCTCTTTTTCCATATCAAATTTCCAAACCTCTTGGGAAATATCATGCTCTGTAGAAACTGCAGCCTGAAGCTCTCTCCCTCTTGTGGGTTTAAATCGCCTATGCTTGTAAAAATCACTCCATCCTCGCCTAAGAGCCCTCTGGCTAAACTGAGTCTATCGTGCATAAAAGACAACCAAGTGGAATGGGAAAATCTATCCAAATAGATAAACCCGTCGCTTCCTGTGTTATAGGGTGGGTCTATGTAAATAGTCCGGACCTTTCCTTTAAACTTTGGTAATATCGTATTCAATGCCTGATAATTCTCACTTTTTATAAGCCATCCATCTAAAGCTTGGTCTAAGTTATCAAAAAGTCCGATTATTTCAAATTCCAAGTCTTTAAAATATTTCGTGTCAATGGGTAAGAACTGGTATTTCTCTGACAGTTTCTCCCATTCTAAAACCTCTTCCACCTTAAAGCTATCATCCACTATACCTAACTCTTTCCACTCCCTTATTTGTTCTTGTAGGTTTGGATGACTGAAGATTTTCCTTATCACTTCCAAGCCCTTTTCTCCATGCTTGGCTATTCTGTCTAATGTAATAACATAGTTTGAGTTTCTTACAAACTTTGGCTTATTCCAGATCTTTACAAGCTCCTCTTCAAATTGGGCTATAAGGTCTATGAGTTTGTAAGCAATATTCCTTAAAAGATTGAGTTGCTCTACTCTTTCTTTAGACCACTCTTCCGTGCCATCCACAAGGTATTGATAGAGCCACAGCTTAAACTGTTCCTTCAAAAATTCCCTTGCGTTTTTGTTTATGAAGTAATCTATCTCAGACTGTTTTTCAAAAATCCTAAAGGCATCTTGTATTTGCTCCTCGGAGATTCTTATCCCCACCTTTCTTAGTTTCTTAAGTATTTCTTCTGTATCCGTCTTTCGCCCTTTTTCTGAATATTTAACTCTAAACCTTATCTCTCCATTTTCCACTTTATCAAACTCATAAATAATCTCCCTTTTCTCGTTGTTTTTCTTATACTCTATCTCCGAGGCGTCAAAGAAAAACCTAAGCCCGTCAAGCTCTACGGGCATGCTTTTAAACATTCTGTCTGTCTTTACATAGTAAAGGTTTTTGGTTTTCCAAAAAAGCATCACATCCCTTTTGTCTGTGTAGACCTTTTCGTAGACATCGTTATGAAAGGGAGTTTCGTTGAAAAGGATTGCTCCGCTTTTAGAGATGTAGCGTTTTAAAAAGGTATATAGCTTATCGTAAAGCTCTTCTTCAAAAAAGGCAAAGGCTAACACCCTTGTGGATACAAAGCCAAAGCGATCTCTGAGCTCCTCCACCTCTCGGTCTATGGTTCCCAGGTCCTCCGCTATGAAGGGAAATTCCGGAAAACGATCCCTCAACAGGCTAAAGAACTCCTCTGGAT
>DAIUER010000011.1:0-12471 GCA_036845005.1 Thermocrinis sp. | reverse complement strand
AAAGGTCTTTTCCTCTTCTTATGAACACCATAAGCTCGTTCTTTTCTCCCTTTTTGGCTACCTTTACCCTGCGTGGCATCTCTTCAAGCTCCTGTTTTACCCAAGGATATTTTTCAAGGATCTCTTCGTATTCTTTTTTGACCTTTGAGAAAAAGCTTTCTTCTTCTTCTTGGTAGGTGTTTAGCTTTTTGTATAGCTCGGAGGGTTTGGGCTCCTCTTCGGGAGAAAAGATTTTGGCATCCTCTCCCAAAACGTGGTGGATCATAAACATCTTTGTTTGGGCTATCTCCCTTGATTTGGCTATGTCTGCTCCCTTCTCCGTAGGGAAGAAATTAACGATGAATATCTCATCATAAACCTTTCTGCCTATGCGGTTGATCCTTCCCACCCTTTGGATCACGTGCACGGGGTTCCAAGGTATGTCGTAATTTATCACCACTCCAGCCCTGTTTAGGTTTATGCCTTCCGAAAGTTTGTCGGTGGTTATGAGGATGTGGTATTTGTCCTCTTGATCTTTGTATTGGGCGTCAAAGTTTTTGAGGATTTCTTCCTGTGTCCTCTTGCTTATTTGTCCTATGGCGGAAAGGACTTTACCGTTGAATTCCCTTTCCAGCAACTCCTTTAGGTGCTTTGCGGTATCCACATACTCGGTAAAGACCACCACCTTTCTGTTGTTTTTCAAAAACTCTTTTATACCTTCAATAAGCCTTTTTGCCTTTGGGTCCTCTTCCAAAAGCCTTAACTCTTCCACCTTTCGCCTTAGCTCTTCAAAAAGCTCTATGTCTTCTTTTATGTGCCGGAGGAACTTTTCCTTTTCTTTGAATTGGTCAATTTCGTAGATTTTGTGGTATTTCTTGTTGATTTCTCCACTTTCAAGTGCCTGTTTATAATCATTAAGGGCTTTTTCTACTTCCTCATCGGTTGCATCCACCAGCTTTTCCATTAGCTTTCTGTCAAGGATGAACTTTCCTGTTTTTTCGGCAAACCTTAAAGCAGTTTTGTGTATTTCTATGAAGTTGTTCAGGCTTTCGTAAAAGGCTTTAAAACTGCTCTCAAAACGCTTTACCAAAAGCCTTCTCATAAAGTCGTAGAGGTTTTTCTGATAAAGGTATATAAAGTTCTCTTCGGGAGACCCTGCGTTATCCTCTTCGGGCACATAGCCCTTTTCATACTTTATGGGAATGTATATGGCTCCGTGAAATCTTCCGCCTTCTTCTGGCTCATAAAAAGCCTTTATCACCTCGTCGTAAAAGTCAAGCTGTTTTTCATCCAGCTCAAAAAACCACTCCTGTGGGTCCCTCACCTCTGGCATCTGGATTTTGTCTTTGTAGTATTTAAGGTCCAGGCGGTTCCTTCTGATGACCACCTTTTCAATGACTGCCTTTATCTTTCGCGAAAGCTCCTTTGCCCTCTTGGAGACCTTTTCAATATCTATTTCCCTTTCTCCAAAAAGCTCCTTGTAATACTTTTTAGCCTTCTCTCTTTTTTTACTGTCGGGTGAATTATGATAGTTGTTGATGTATGCCAGTTTTTTGAACTCGTTGTCGTACTCGTCAAACCTGTCTGCGAGGTTTCCGTCCAAGGTCAGTGTGGATTTTTTGGGAATGGTGAAAAGCTTTAAGAGGGCAAAGATGTCTGCGGGTCTGTTGTTGAAGGGTGTGGCGGTCAAAAGTATAACGGTCTTCCCTCTGCATATTTCACTAAGGTAAAAATAGCTTTCTGTCCTTTGGTTTCTAAAGCGGTGGGCTTCGTCTATGATGACCACTTCTATGTTTTTATCTTTTACATACTCTTTAACCTCCTCCAGCTTTCCCAAAGAAAAGACTTTCCAGCCATGAAGTTCAAAGTCCTCTATATACTTTTTCCACCCAGATTTTTCGTACTCGTCTCCCACAAGGTGCGGAGGGCATATAACAATGCCTTTCTTTCCCAAAGCCTTGGCGGTAAGGCACGCAATGACGGTTTTTCCAAGTCCCACCACGTCCGCAAGTATTACGCCTCCGTGGTCTTCACAGCAGGCAACCGCTTGGGCTACCGCAGAAAGTTGATAGTCGTAGGGCTCGTATCCTGCCCTTTTCATTATCTCCTCAAGCTCAGACAGTGGAAGCTTTCCCTGATGGAGTTCTAAGTAGTTTTTCAGAAGGTAAGCGTAGGCTACAAAGGGTGTGATCTCCTTAAAGAATGTCCGAGTTTTGAAAACTTTTATAATGTCCTCCGGGGATAGTGGAACTGCCCTTTCCCATCTTTCGTCAAAGTATTTTTCTGCACTTTCAAAGCCGTAATCCTTTATTTCTACGTTGAACTCCTCTTGTCCTTTCAGTCCCGCAAGGGTTAGGTTGGAACTGCCCGTGATAAAGGTGTGCTGTAGGAGGTCTCCCTCAAGTTTGAAAAGATAAAGCTTTGCATGGTTTGGCTCTCTGGTCTTTTTTATGACTAACTTTTTCTCCTCCAAAAGCTTTAGGAAAAACTCCACTTGCTCGTATATTTCCTTTTTGTCAAGCTCCTCCGATGTAAAGGCTTTCTCAAGGGACTGCAAAAAGCTGTTTTTTACCTCTTCCTTGCTTTTATTTCCATGCGCCAACTCGTAAAGTCCATAGACGCCCTTATCCACGCTCAAGCCCACAAGGACCTTTATGTGCTCTTCTTTTAGCTTTCCTTCCTTTTCCAACTCCTTTAGTGTCTCGGACAGTGCCTGCACGCCAGAAAAGTAAAAGAAGCCCACCAAAAACTTAAGCTCTTTGCTGTGTTTTATGAGAGTTTTCAGCCTTCCTTCTAAGGTTCTTTCTTGGGCGTTGGTGATGAAGTTTTGGCTCATTAAAAGGAGATTATATTATCTCCGCTTGTTCCCTGTCTTATCCAACCGATTCGTATATTCTTGCCCTCCACTTGGCACCCAGGCTTTTTGCCAACTCTTCCGTTTTTTTCATATCCACGCCCGGGTAATCTACCGCAGTGGCAACTACCTCAAAACCCAAGCTTCTTGCGGTCTTTATAAACTCTATCACCTTTTCAAAGGCATCCGGTTGGGTGGGTCTGCAGACCTTGTCGTAGGTCTCTTTATCGGGGGCATTCAGGCTAACGGACCAAACATCCACAAGACCAACAAGCTCCTTTAGGCTCTCCTTTGGCATAAAGGTAAACAAAAGACCGTTGGTATCTACGCGCACCTTCCCACCTTTGGACTTTACCCACTTTGCGATCTCCTTGAGGGCAGAGAACCTCAAGGTGGGCTCTCCGTATCCACAAAAAACTATCTCCTCATACTTGGTAGGGTCTCCTATCTCTCTTATTACCTCTTCCACCGATGGGTCCCTTTCCACCCACACCCAGTAGCCCTTTACCATAAAGTTCCTTTCCCTCTCCCTTTGACAAAAGGCACAGTGAAGGTTGCACTTGTTGGTTAGGTTGATGTAAAGCTTGTTGTTGATTACGTATGTTATGGTTTCCTTTTTACCGTTGGTGTTCAGGTTAAAGTTCATCTTGGCGTTCTCTGAGGTCATCCTCTCCACATCCTCCAGATTGGTGTTTGGGATCAGTTTAGCCATAACTTCCGCGGTATGCCAGATGTTGGTGGGTTTGTTGGGCTTGCCTCTGACGGGCTGAGGTGCCAAAAAGGGGCTGTCCGTTTCCAAAAGTATGCGTTGGGTGGGGGTCCTCTTTACCACCTCCCTGAGGGCGTCTGCGTTTGGGTAGGTGATTATGCCCGAGTAGGATATGTAAAAGCCAAGGTCCACGCATTTTTTCATAAACTCGTAGCTTCCAGTAAAGCAGTGCATCACACCGCCCACTTCATAGGCTTTTTCTTCCTTAAGTATTCTGTAAGTTTCCTCCTCTGCATCCCTTGAGTGCACAACTATGGGAATACCCAGCTCCCTCGCTATCTGAATTTGCTTTCTGAAGATATCCTCTTGCTTTTTTCTGTCGGAGTATTCTTTGTAAAAGTCCAGTCCCATCTCACCAAGGGCTTTTACCTTTGGGTTCTTTTGTGCCAGTTCCTTTAGCCAGTCTAAGTCCTCGTCCTTTACGTTGTTTGCGGTGTGGGGATGAAAGCCTATGGCACAGTAGACCTTTTCCACCTCTTGGGAAATTCTGAGGGCGTTTTTTATGGTTTTCCGATCATAACCCACCGTTATCAAATACTCTAAGGAGCTATCCTTTATGGCTTCCTCGTAGTCTTCCTTTTTGAGAAGGTCCAAATGGCAATGGGTGTCTATCATAAGCTAATGAGTTTAATCTCTCTCTGAGTCCTTTTCAAGCCCTCTTGGGTGCGGTTCAAACAGCTGAAAAGTCCGTCGGTCTTTGGATAGTTCATAACTCCTGAAGGAGTTTTTGGACATGTCCCTTTGCCTTTACGTTGTAGTATGCCTTTTTTATGGTTCCGTCTGGGTTTATGACAAAGGTGCTCCTTATTATGCCCGTGGTTTCTTTACCGTACATCTTTTTGGTGCCGTAGGCTCCGTAAAGCTTTGCCACTGTGCAGTCGGGGTCGCTCAAAAGGGGAAAGTTCAGTTGGTATTTCTCTTTGAACTTTTTGTGGGAAGAGATGGGGTCCGGGCTTATACCCAGGACCCTGTAGCCTTTTGATATAAGGGCTTGGATGTTATCCCTAAAATCGCAAGCCTCTTGGGTGCAACCGGGGGTGTTGTCCTTTGGGTAGAAGTATATTATCAGGTTCTGCCCAAGCAGATCCTTAAGGCATACCTTTACCTCTTTGCCCTCTTCGTCTATACCCTCCAAGCAAAATTCCGGTGCCTTATCTCCTTCCTTCAGCATAGCCATAATTATAACCCATCAACCGTAGGTATCGGAATCACCCTTAACCGGTTCTATCCTCAAAATGGCATCCTCCGGTGTGATGTTGTCCCCCGGTTTTGCAAAGATCTTCTTTACCACGCCGGTTATGGGTGCGTGGATCTCGTTTTCCATCTTCATGGCTTCCACTATTGCCACCGTTTGCCCTTCTTGGACGGGCTGACCTTCTTCCACAAGGATCCTTACCACCCTACCGGGCATGGGTGCGGTTGCATCTCCGGGCTGGGTAGCCTTGGGAATGCCCTTTTCCTCCTATTGCTGTGCTACTGCCTGAGATACTCCACCGGCGGGTATGGCTTCCAGTAGTGGAGTAAGCTGAACCTCTTCCAGTCTTCCGTCCACCCTTATGTAATACTTCCTTGGCTTTCTGGGCTCTTGATGGGCACTTACACCTTCCACTTTCACCTTGAACTTCTCGCCGTGATAGATGATCTCAAACTCTACGGGTGCTGCGCCGGGCACTGTGCCGGGCTTGACCTCCGTGGTTTCCGCCAGCTCCTCTATGGGCTCTGGATGAAGCTCTCCCTTCTCCCTTGCTATAAAGAAGTCCTTGGCTTGCATGGGGAAGAGGGCATAAAGCAGAACTTCCTCGTCGGTGGGCTCTCTGCCAAGCAGGGCTTTTGTCTCTTCGTAGGCTTTGTCCCAGTCGTTGGGGTCTGCCAGGTCTGCAGCCCTTGTGGAGAAGTCCAGCTCTCTCCCGGAACCGAGGATCTTCTCCGCCAACTCTTTGGAGATGGGACCGGGTGGTCTTCCATACTTGCCCTCCACATAGTCCCTCACTTCCTTGGTGATCACCTTGTACCTCTCTCCGCTTATGACGTTCAGAACTGCCTGCACGCCCACAATCTGAGAGGATGGCGTTAGCAAGGGTGGATAGCCCAGGTCCCTTTCCACGTTGGGAACTTCTTTTAGGGCTTCTTCCATCTTGTCAAGGGCGTTGGCTTCTATGAGCTGGGCTACCATATTGGAGATCATACCGCCGGGGATCTTGTGAATGAGAACCTTTGCATTGACGCCCGCATACTCGGTTTCATACTTTTTATATTTTTTCCTTATTTGCTTGGTGATCTCTGCACACTCGTCAATGAGCCTTAGGTCAAGCCCTGTGTCAAAGGGTGTGCCCTCCAGCATGGCAACCACCGACTCGGTGGCGGGGTGGGAGGAGCCAAAGGCTAAGGGAGAGAGCACCGTATCCACCATATCCACACCCGCAAGGATCGCCATCATATGATTTACTATTGCGGTTCCGCTCATGTCGTGGTTATGAAGTAGCACAGGAAGCTTTCCTTGGGTTGCCTCCTTTATACCCTTTATGATGGCATAGGTTTCTAAGGGCATGATGATGCCGGTGGCATCCTTGAAGGACAGCCAGTCCGCACCCATCTCTGCGATCTCAAGGGCATACTCTATCCACTTCTGGTAGGTGTGTATGGGGCTTCTTGTGTAAGAGATCTCTGCGTGCACCTCACCGCCCAGCTCCTTTATTGCCTTAACTGCGGTTTCTATGTTTCTGTTGTCGTTCAAAGCGTCAAAGACCCTAAAGACGGTTATACCGTTGGCTATAGCCCTCTCCACAAACTTATAAACCAGCTTGTCGGACTTTGGTCTGTAGCCTACGATGTTTTGACCTCTAAAGAGCATCTGAAGTTTAGTGTTGGGCATCACCTCCTTTATACGCTTGAGCCTCTCCCAAGGGTCTTCTTTCAGATACCTGAGGCAAACGTCGTAGGTGGCACCGCCCCAAACCTCCACCGCATAAAAGCCCACCTTGTCCATCTTTTCACAAAGTGGCAAAAGGTCGTCGGTTCTCACCCTGGTTGCCAGTTTGCACTGCTGTCCATCCCGGGGCGTAAGGTCTGTTATGAGGATCTTCTTTTTAAAGCCCTTCCTTTCAAGTTCTTTTAGCTCTTGGCTTATCTGCTCAATTATTTCAACTGTATGCATGTTAGACCTCCTTTTATAAGCCGTGATAGTTTGCTATTGCAGAGGCAATTATAGCCACAAAGTCCTCTTTGTCTCTGTGCTCTGGGTAATCAAAGAGGTGTGGCTTTTCTTCTAAATACTTGGTGGTAAATTTACCCTCCCTAAAGTCTGGGTCTTTCATTATGTTTATGAGCAACGGGATGGTTGTTTTTACGCCCGTTATCTCATAAGTTTCAAGGGCTGCGCGCATTCTATCCACCGCAACCTCCCAAGTGGGAGCCCAAACTATTAGCTTGGCGATCATAGAGTCGTAGTAGGGAGTTACCTCAAAACCACGAGATGCGGCATGCTCTACCCTTATGCCAAAGCCACCGGGTGTATAATAGCGTTCTATAGTTCCTATGCTTGGGGCAAAGCCCTTTTTGGGGTCCTCTGCGTTGATCCTACACTCTATAGAGTAGCCATTGAATTTTATATCCTCCTGCTTGTATCTCAGGGGCTCTCCCGCTGCGATGCGTATCTGCCACTTGACTATATCCACGCCCGTGATCATCTCCGTTACGGGATGCTCCACCTGAATACGGGTATTCATCTCAATAAAGTAAAGGTTTCCCTTTTCGTCCCCCACAAACTCCATAGTGCCTGCGCTGTAATAGCCGATCTCCTTTGCTGCCTTTACCACCAAAGAGCCGTAATACTCCCTTTGCTCTGGAGTTAGCAGTAAAGAGGGGGCAATCTCCACCAGTTTTTGGTTTCTCCTTTGGATGGAGCAGTCCCTTTCACCAAGATGGATCACATTTCCGTATTTGTCTCCGAGGACCTGATATTCTATGTGTTTAGGGTTCTGTATGTATTTTTCCAGCAGGAGGTCTCCCCTTCCAAAAGCCTTCTGGGCTTCGTTGTAAGCAAGTTCATAGTTCTTTAAGAGTTCCTCCTCGTTCCTACAGATCCTTATACCCCTCCCACCACCACCGGCGGAAGCCTTTAGCAGGACTGGAAAACCTATTTCCCTTGCTATGTGAAGGGCTTCCTTTTCATCCTTTAAAATACCATCGCTACCGGGCACAGTGGGAAGACCGACCTTTTTGGCAACCTCCTTAGACCTTGCCTTGTCTCCCATAAGTTCTATAACCTTCCAGTGGGGACCTATAAAGGTAATGCCCTTCTCCTCGCAAAGCCTTGCAAAGTGCTCGTTTTCCGCCAAAAAGCCATAACCCGGATGGATAGCTTCCGCCCCTACCTCCAAAGCTAGGTCCACGATCCGCTCCGCGTTCAGGTAGGTATCCAAGGGATTTACCCCTATCATGTACGCCTCGTCTGACATCTTCACATGTCTTGCGGTGGGTTCAATCTCGTTGTATATGGCTACCGTTTGTATTCCCAGCTCCTTGCAAGCCCTTATGATCCTGCAGGCAATCTCTCCTCTGTTGGCAACCAAAACCTTCTTAAACATACCTGCCTCCTACCTCACAATCTCAATCTTGTATTCAATTGGTGCCACTTTATTTATCATGTATGCAATGGAACATGTGCCCGGGTCAAAGATGGTCTTATCAAGGGCTTTTTTCACATCCTCCTCGGACACATCCCCCTTAACTTTCACAAAGAGATAGATTTTAGTGAATACCTTTGGATAGCCTTCCGTGATCCTCTCTGCGTCCGTCTCTATTTCTATGTGCTCCGTATGTTTGCCCTCTTTGTGAAGGGCTTCATAGAGGTGTATTCCCACACAGCCCGCTATGGAATGAAAGAGCAGTTCAGGAGGTCTTATGCCCCTTCCCTTACCGCCCACATAACCCGCCGCATCTATGGGCACTTCCCTTCCAGATTCACCCGTGCCCAAAAAGTGGAAATCTTCCTTTTGAACCACCTTAACCTTCATACAAACCTCCTAAAAGGAAAATTTTTAGGGCTAAATATTATACACCATCTGAACAAAAACAATTGCTTTTAATCATAGACTTTTGATCGACGCATATAGGGTCCTAGACATTAACCAGCGTTGACCTTTTTGTCTGCAAACTTAAAAATCCGCCACATAAAACGACACAGCTTCCATTTCAGAACTTTACCCCTGCTTTATCTTGTATAATCATAAATCCCATTTAAGGAGGTGAGAACCATGATGCTACCAGAGCCCTTTAGGTTTCTAAGGATAGGCTGGTGGGTAGTTCACATAATCGCCATTAGCCTTGTGTTCTACCTTGGAAGTAGGTTTGGTTAAGGAGGTGAGAACCATGATGCTACCAGAGCCCTTTAGGTTTCTAAGGATAGGCTGGTGGGTAGTCCACATAATTGGCATTAGCCTTGTGTTCTACCTTGGAAGTAAGTTTGGCGGTGCAATATTCGGTTAAAGATGCCAAAGCTTTTCCTCCCTCCCAGCGGGAGGGCTGTCTTATATTTTTCTAAGACACACAAACTTGTGGTAATGGGTTGGGTAGGTATAAGTCCATAATTTACACAGCTATTTTTAAGCCGGATAAAAGGAGGATAGGTTCATGAAAGCTTTTATAGTAGAAGACGAACCGATAGCGAGGGAGAGGCTAAAAAGATTGTTAAAAGAGATCGGTGGCATTGACATAATTGGAGAAGCAGACAGCAAAGAAAAAGCCCTATCGGAGATAAAAGATAAAGAAATTGATGTGCTGTTTTTGGACATTAAACTCCCAGACGGCACAGGCTTAGAAGTCGCAAAAGAAGTTATAGAAACTATGGAAGACCCACCATACATAATCTTTACAACTGCTTACGGAGAGTTTGCGTTGGAAGCATTCAAAGTAAATGCAATAGACTACCTTTTAAAGCCCTTCACAAAAGAAGACGTAGAAAAGGCACTAAGCAAAATAAAAAACACAAAAAGCAAAATATCAAACCTCGCAAAAATAGCGACCATTACCACCGGCACAGACATACTTATACCCGTAAAGCATCTTAGCAAAGTGGTTCTTTTAAAACCAGATGATATTTACTACATAAAAGCTGAACTTTCTGAGACGGTCATAAAGACAAAGGATAGAGAGTATTTCTCCAGTAGAAAGCTTTATGAGTTTGAGGAGCTTTTAAAAAATAAAGGATTTTTCAGAGTTCATAGAAGCTATTTAGTAAATCTTGCAAAAATAAAAGAGATGAGGTCCGTAGAACAGAGTAAATTTTTAATCACTTTCCAAGATATTTCAGACACTATAAAAACAAGCAGGGACGGTGCAAAATATTTAAGGGATTACCTAAACATTTGAAGGACAGAAATGGTTCAATACAAACCCAGAATCGTCATAAGCAGATGTCTAAACATAGAACCCGTTAGATACAACGGCGGAATTATTAACGATGAATTCAGCAAAAAACTCCTCGATCATGTTGAATACATAGCAGTCTGCCCGGAAGTGGATATAGGAATGCCCGTTCCAAGACCAACCGTTTTGCTTTACAAAAAAGGCGATCAAATAAGAATGATAGAGCCCAATAGTATGAAAGATTACACGGACGAAATGTTAAATTTTTCCGAAACTTTTCTAAAGTCCCTCGGAGAAGTTGACGGCTTTTTACTAAAAGCAAAATCTCCAAGCTGTGGAGTAAAAGACACTAAACTTTATCAGGAGAACCTAAAAGGTCTGATAAACGGAAGAAGTAGCGGTCTGTTTGCCCAAAGGGCAATGGAATACTATCCGTATTTACCTATTGAAGATGAAGGAAGATTAAACGATTATTGGATAAGAAGGGACTTTTTGACAAAGATTTTCTCACATGCAAGGTTCAGATATCTGAAAAACAACTACAAAGATATTAACGATTTATTAAAATTCCACCAAGAGCACAAATATTTACTCATGCTTTACGACCCACACACCCTAAAACAGATGGGAAACCTTCTTGCCAACTGGAAAAAGTTCGGATTGGATGAAACCATGAAACGCTATGCGAACCTATTCCACAAAGCCTTATCCAGAAGATCAAACTCAAATAAACATTCCAACGTCCTTCAGCACATCTACGGACACCTTTCAGAAAAAATTTCCGACTCAGAAAAAAGACATTTACTTAAAATGCTGGATAAACTGAGAAAAGGCAAGCTTCAACTTGAAACCCTCCTTGAATACATCAAAGGCTTTATATACAGGTTTAACGATAAATATTTACAATCCCAGACTTACCTTAGTCCTTTCCCGGAGGAGTTGATTTAGACCTAATCCCTAAATTTCAAAATCTAACCGCATAATGAAATAACCAGTCTTCAAACTTTCAATGAGGGTTTGTATCATTATAAATTGCAATCCTTAAACATCTTTTTAAGCCGAGGAGATTGAATGTTTGATTATGTAATAGTTGGTGGCGGTATTGGTGGAGTAGTTTCTTACGCTATATTAAAAAAGATAGGTAGAAACGTTGCTTTGCTTGAAAAAGAGTCATACTTGGGCGGTTGTAGCGCAACTTTTAGAAGAAAAAACCACTTATACAACGCGGGAGCTTCCACCTTGGTTGGTCTTGAAGAGCACATGCCACTGGGCAAGGTCTTTAAATTCTTAAACCTTCCAAAGCCAAAAGTGAAAAAGCTTGAAGTTCCAATGGTTGTTTATGTTGGAGATAAGGTAATCAGAAGATGCTCAGACAGAGAAAAAGCAATTATTGAGCTTGAGAAAAATTTTAACCACAAAAACCTAAAATCCCTTTGGCAAAAGGTGTATTCTATCTCTGATGCCAACTGGCAAAGCATCTACGATGTGATACCTATAAACTACAAAAACCCAAAACTACTTTTAAAAAAGTTCTTTGAAAATTGCAGATACATAATGCAAACCTTACCCTATCACTTTAAACCTTCTTATGATTTTTTCAAAGATCACTTGGGAAATTTTGACGAAGATTTCAAGCACTTTTTAGACAATCAGATTCTGATGACATCGCAAGGATACAGTGAAGATGTCCCTATCTCCGTTGGTGCTATGGGTTTAACATACCCAAACCTTGATAATTACTACGTTTATGGTGGAATGGGAAAGGTCTTTGACTTCTTAGCCCACGACTACAAGAATGTTTTTTTAAAGCATAGGGTAATAAAAATTAGAAAAGTAAAAGATGTTTTTCAGGTTATAACAGACAAGGGAGTTTTTGAGGCTAAGAACGTGATCCTAAATAAAACCATTTGGGATTACTGCGACTTGCTTGAGGATTTGAAAGAGGATTGCATCAAAAACAGAAAGACATACTCAAAGATATGGTCAAGCTTGACGATTTACTTTAACGTAGAAGATAAAGAGAACTTAATTGATGAGTATCACTACCAGATAATTCACAAAGACATAAATCCTTATACCAGCAGTAATTCCTTCTTCGTATCCGTGTCAGACAAAGAAGATGAAGTGCTTACAAAGGATGGGAAGAAATCCGTAACCATCTCCACACACTGCAAAATATCCCTGTGGCAGGATTTAGACAAACAGGAATATCTTGAAAAAAAAGAGAAGGCAAAGGAGTTTATCTTAAATAAACTTTTTGAGTATGTGCCCAAGTTTAAATACCTCAGCATAGAAAATGTTATGGTAGGAACTCCAAAGACCTTTCAAAGATACACCGGAAGGTATAGTGGAACGGTAGGAGGAATACCGCTTATAAAGGACTACATTCCGCTAAGGTATCCTTTTAACTTTACACCAATAAAAGGTTTGTATTTGGTTGGAGACTCTGTTTTCCCAGGTCAAGGCTGGCCTGGTGTTATAGTTGGCGTGCTAAACTTACTTC
>DAIUER010000010.1:10731-12600 GCA_036845005.1 Thermocrinis sp. | reverse complement strand
GATGTCTATTCCTCAGCAGGAGTTGGAAGAGAGTGCGCTCCTTTGGGCTACCGAAAGGGGCAGTTTTTCCGGAAGGACAGCCTACCAGTTTATAAAAGACCTGGAGGGAAGGCTGAGGCTTAGCCAAACCTTCCCGTCACATAGTCCTCCGTGAGCTTTTTGTCGGGCTTGGTGAATATCTTTTCTGTGGGGTTGAACTCTATGAGCTCACCCAAATACATAAAGCCCGTATAGTCGGATATCCTCGCAGCCTGTTGCATGTTGTGGGTGACGATCACTATGGTTATCTTCTTTTTAAGCTCCACTATGAGCTCCTCTATTTTGGCGGTGGATATGGGGTCCAGGGCGGAGGTAGGTTCATCAAAGAGCAATACTTCTGGCTCCACTGCAATAGCCCTGGCTATACATAGCCTCTGCTGTTGTCCTCCCGAAAGGGAGAAGGCACTGTCTCTGAGCCTGTTTTTGACTTCGTCCCAGAGGGCGGCGTCTTTTAAAGCCTTTTCCACCCTGTCCTTTAGCTCGGTATCCCTTATACCCTTTAGTCTTAGACCAAAGGCTACATTGTCAAAGATAGACATGGGGAAGGGCGTGGGCTTTTGGAAAACCATACCCACTCTACTCCTGATGTCTATGATATCCATGTTGAATATACTTTCACCGTCAAGGAGGATCTCTCCCTCGTATCTGTTGGCAGGATACAGGTCGTGCATACGGTTAAAGCATCTTAAAAGGGTGGTCTTTCCACAGCCCGAGGGTCCGATGAGGGCGGTTACCTTTCTGTCGTGTATGGGCATGTTTATGTTTTTGAGGGCTTGGTTGGAGCCGTAATAGAAGTTGAGGTTTTTAACCTCCATGCGGGTCTTTAAAGCGGTCTGAGTCTCTACCATGGCTTATCCTCCTTTCTTACTTGTTATGGAACGCACTATATAAAAAAGAGGTTCAAGTATGTTTCTTTGGAGTAAAACCCTTGCTATTATGGAAAGAAGCAGGACACCCATGGTCAGTATAAACGCCGCAGCCCAAGCTTGCTGGTGCCAGTAGTTATAAGGTCCCATCACATAGTTGAACATGGTTACAGTTAAGGATGCCATTGGGTCCTTAAGGTCAAAGGTCAAAGTGTTGTTGTTGAAGGAGGTAAAGAGCAAGGGTGCAGTTTCTCCTGCAATACGGGCAACGCCAAGGATCACACCCGTCAATATTCCCACCTTTGCCGCCCTCATGACCACATTCTTTATAACTTGCCATTTGTATGCACCCAAAGCGTATGCTGCTTCCCTCATCTCTCTGGGAACCAACTTTAGCATCTCGTCGGTGGTGATGGCAATAACGGGTAGCATCAGGAGTGCCAAGGCAACCGAACCAGAAAAGCCGTTAAAGTGTCCTACAGGTTTTACCAGCACCGCATAAACCACCGCACCCATCAAGATTGAGGGAGTGCTAACCATTATGTCTGTGATCTGTCTGAGGTTCATGAAGAACTTGCTATTTCTTCCGTATTCTGCAAAGTATATACCGGCCATTATGCCCACGGGAACTCCCATTATGGTGGCAAGGGAGGTGATGATCAGGTGCCCTACAAAGGCAGGTCTTAGACCTCCTCCCTCCTCTCCGGGTGGGTTGGGGTCCAAATAAACAAGCTCGGGTCCAAGATACTTAAAGCCACTTACAATGAGACTGCCAAGGATCCAAAAGAGCCAAAAAATTCCATAGGCGGCTGTAAGAAAAGATACAAAGAGCATAAAATTGCTAAAAAGCTTTCTGCTGGTTTTCCTGCTCATACCTTCCACCTCTTTTCAAGTCTTAGCACCATGAACTTGGCAATACCAAGCATGGTAAAGGAGACCAAGTAGAGCAAAAGCCCCACATAGT
>DAIUER010000010.1:0-10721 GCA_036845005.1 Thermocrinis sp. | reverse complement strand
GAGGGCGGAAAGATACACATCTGTGTCTGCTTCGGTGAATTGGTTTGCCAGAGCAACGGTTATGGTGGTGAAGGGCTCCAACAGGGACTTGGGGATCTCTGGGCGATTTCCTGCCAAAAAGGTCACCGCCATGGTCTCTCCCAGAGCCCTTCCTGCGGACAGAATTAAACCGCCCGCTATACCCGACGCGGTGTATGGAATTACCACCTTTCTTATAACCTCCCACTTGGTAGCCCCAAGCCCGTAGGCAGACTCCTTCATTATGGGAGGGACCATGTTAAAGGCATCCCTCACAACCGCAGCCATAAAGGGTATGATCATTATGGAGAGCACAAGGCTGGTGGTCAATACATCAATGCCGGTGGGCGCACCTTGAAAGAGCTTTCCTATAAGGGGCACATCTCCCAGCTTGTCTTGGAGCCAAGGCTCCACCTTTTCTGCCATTATGGGGGCAAGGATAAAAAAGCCCCAAAGTCCATATATGATGCTTGGAATGGCTGCCAAGAGTTCCACCGCAGTGGAGACTATAGGTTTAAACCAATTGGGTGCCAGCTCGGTGATGAATATGGCTATGCCTATGGCAACGGGTGCGGCGATGAGCATGGAGAGAATGGTGCTAACCACCGTGCCAAAGATCATGGTGGCGGCGCCAAAGTCCTCTTGCACAGGGTCCCAGTTGGTGTGGGTCAAAAAGTGTATAAAGCCAAACTCTTCTATGGCGAGCCTTGCTTCGTAGAGAAGGATAACTCCCGCAAGTATTGGAAAGAGGAGCCCCGCGAAGAGGGCCCAAAAACCAAGGCTGATCTTCAAAAACCTCTCTAAGAACTCTCCGCGGGTTTTGATCTCCCTTAGGCTCTTCTGTGCTTCCGCCACGTTCTCCATGATTATACCACCCTTATGGTGCTACGCCATGCTCCTTCCAGTATTCATAGATCATATTTTTGACATTTCTAGGCAGAGGTATGTAGTCAAGTCCTTCCGCATACTTGTCTCCCTTTTCAAAAGCCCACCTGAAGAAGGTGTTTGCCTTCCTAGCCCTCTCCGGTTGGTCCTTGGCAACAAGTATGAAGGTTGCACCAGTTATAGGATAGGCATCTTTACCGGGTTGGTCTGTGAGGACTTCGTAGAAGTGCTTGGACTTATCCCACTTGGCATTCCTTGCAGCCTCTTGCATGGTTCTTACGTTTGGCTCCACAAAGTTTCCTTCCCTGTTCTTTATTCTTGCAGCGGGTAGGTCGTTTTGCTTGGCGTAGATGTATTCCACATATCCTAAGCCGCCCCGGGACCTCTTCACGTAGTTTGTTACGCCTTCATTTCCTTTTGCACCAACGCCCGTGGGCCACTTGACGGAAGTTCCAAATCCCACCTTTTCCTTCCACTCGGGGCACACCTTAGCCAGCCAGTTGGTGAAGATCCAAGTGGTTCCGGAGCCGTCGGACCTGTGCACCACCACTATGGGTCTGTCGGGGAGCCTTACATTGGGGTTGAGCTGTTGCAGGTATGGGTCGTTCCATTTTGTGATCTTGCCCATGTAGATGTCGCAGACCGCCTTTTGGTCCATGTTTAATACAGTTTTCCCCAATTCTGGCACGTTGTAAGTAACCACAACCGCACCTATAGCTGCGGGGTACTGGAGAAGCTTATTCCTTTCCACCTCCTCGGGTGTTAGGGGTCCGTCTGTAGCCCCAAAATCCACCGTCCTGTTGATGGCCTGCCTGATACCACCACCGGAGCCTATGGACTGGTAATTTACCTTGTGTCCCGTCTCCTTGTTGTACTCAAAGGCCCACTTGGAATAAAGGGGAAAAGGGAATGTTGCCCCAGCACCCGTGATCTCAAGGGCTAAAACTGCCCCGCTGAAAACTGCAGTGGCTAAAAGCACTTTCTTCATGGCTTCACCTCCTTACTTGGATTTTTGTTCCATAGCTTTTCTGAGATCTTCCACAGCTTTTCTAATCATGGACTCAATTTCTCTGTTTCTTTCGGCTGTATTCCTTTTGAGCTCCTTGGCATACTCTTGGGCTTCCTCGGGTGTTATCAAGCCCTTGTCCATGAGTATGTAGAGGATAGTGTCAAGGGCAGGGTGGTCCGTGCCCGCAAAGGCAAAGGTGGAAAGGGCAAAAGCCCCTAACGCAAGCTTTCTCATATCAAACACCTCCTAATTGGTTTATTAGTTAAGATTTTAGAAAAGAATTGTTAAGATTTTGTTAAGAAGCACTCCTAAATATATCCACCGGGTTTAGCCTGCTTGCCCTGTAGGAGGGATAAAGGCTGGCAAGCACTGCAAAGAGGACAGAAAAAATTCCGCCGTAGATGTAAAGACTAAAGCTTCTATAAAGCACAAAGCCCGGAGTCCTTATGAGCCCCTCCACATCTAACTTTATAGATTCCAAATACTCTTGCAAGCCATAACCTATTATAGAGCCAAGCACTGCACCCACCAAGCCCACAAAAACCCCCTGCACCAGAAAGATCAAAAGCACATCCCTCCTTGAATAGCCCATAGCCATCAAAATGGCAATATCCCTTTTCTTTTCCAGCACGGTCATCATTATTATGTTGAAGATCCCAAAGGCAGAAACCAGCAGTATTGCAAAGACAATAAGGTAAGTTATTGTGTTCTGAATTTTAAAGATACTCAGAAAGTTCCTGTATGCCCTCTGCCAGCTTTCCACTTCGTAGCTGAGCCCTGCACCAAAAACTTTGGCTAACCTTTCTGCCCTTTCTGGGTCCTTTAGCTTTATGACGATCTCGTTTATCTGCCCCTCTTTGCCCAAAATAGATTGCAAGGTGTTTATGTGCATATACACCCTTGTGTCGTCCAAGTTGGTGATGCCAGAGTCAAAGATGTCTATGACCCGAAAGGTGGAGGAGGTGCCGTTGGGTGTAGTGATCACCACCTTTCCGCCCAGCTCTTTTATACCCAAGCTTTTGGCAACTAACACTCCGAGGATGACTCCATCCCTTCTGTTTTCCAAGCTTTTAAGGTTTTTATACACCAAGAACCTCTCTATTATGGATGCCTTGGGCTCCCTTGTTGGGTCTATGCCAAGCAAATTGATGGGCTTTTCTTTGGTGCCGTACTGAACGATGCCCCTGCTCACTAACCTCGGTGCAGAGCCCACCACTTCAGGGTGCCTATCTAAGCCTTGCATCAGGTCTCTCCAGCCCAGAATTTTTTCCTCCTCCTTTGGCTTTGCCCCAAGGACCACAGAAAAATCCTGCCTGAGGCGGTCCTCCGCACTTTCCCTGGGTTTTATCCTTATGTGAGGCTCCAAGTCTATGACCTGTTGGATAAAGTAAGACTGAAAGCCCAGCATCAGAGAACTCATCACCACAAAGGCAGAAACTCCTATGCTAACACCCAAAAAGGATATGACTGTCTGACGCTTTCTCTCCAAAAGGAGCTTTAGTGCCAAAAAGAGCACATGTTTCATTGCAGAATTACCCTATCACCCTCCTTGAGCCCCTCCAAGACCTCCACGTAGCCCTCATACTCTCCACCCAACTTAACGGGCACCTCGACCAAACGAACCCTTTCATATCTTAGCACCTTTCCGTCTTTGACCGCCTCCTTTGGCACCAGTAGGGCAGACCTCTCCTCCACCAAGACCTTACCCTCCACTGTAGCAAAGGCGGGCGTGTTGGGTGGAAGGTTTGCCCGGACTTTCACCCTCAGGGTTTTCCTTGTCCTGTCCAACTGTCCCTCTTTGGAGTAAATAGTGCCCTCAAAGGTCTGCCCTGGGAAGGCATCAACGGAGAAAAAGACCCTTTGTCCTTCCTTTATCAGCCCCACATACTCCTCGTCTATTTCCAAGACCACCTCCAACCTGTTTGGGTCTCCCACACCAAACAGAACATTCTCTTGGGAAAGGTGGTTTATGTAGCTTCCCTCCTTTACAAACTTAGACAGGACCACTCCATCAATTGGACTCTTTATAAAATACTTTTCCCTCTGGGCGTTCAGCCCTTCCATCTGTGCCCGTAAGCTTTTGCTTTCCGTCTGTAAGCCCCTTATGGCATCCTTGTATTGGCTCAGGTTTGCTTCGTACTCTTTGCGGTAGGTCTCGTAGGTGGTTTTGAACTTTTCAAGCTGTTCCTTTGGAATTAGTCCCCTCTCAGCTAAATCCCTTCTCCTTTCATACTCCCTCTCCGCCTGCCTGAGTTGTAATTCGGACGCCTCCACCCTCTCTTTCAAGGACCTAAGGTAAGAAGAATCTTCTCTCAGGCGTTCTTCCACCAAGCCAAGCCTTGCCTGTAGGTCCCTTATGGAGCTATCCAACTCTTGGGCAGACATTTTGGCAAGCACCTGACCTTTCTTTACCTTGTCCCCCTCTTTTACATAGACCGCCTCTACTATTCCAGAGACCTCTGCCTTTACCAGCACAAAGTCCTCGGGTTCCACATATCCGGACGCATACACGAACTTTTTAACTTCTTTTATTTGGGCAACCGCAGTTTTTGGCTCACGATGTAGATAAGACCATGTCAGAAAGACCAAGGGCAAAATCAACAGTGGGAAAAGAAACAATTTTTTCATTCACCTTTACCGAAAACTTCCTTTTTGATCTCTTCTTCTCTGCCAAAGACGCCCATAATATGATAGCCATTATCCACATGGACCACCTCTCCCGTTATAGCCCTTGCCCAATCACTGCACAGAAAAACTGCGGTATCTCCCACCTCCTCTATGGTTATCGCCCTGCCAAAGGGATTAACCTTTGTGGTGTGTTCCATCAAAAGGTGAAAGCCAGTAATACTGTACGCAGCGAGGGTCTTTACTGGTCCTGCAGATATGGCGTTTATTCTGTGCCCGTGCTTGGCAATATCGTAAGCCAAGTATCGGACGGTGCATTCCAAGGCCGCCTTTGCTATACCCATAACATTGTAGTGTGGCACCACCTTCTCCGCTCCGTAGTAGGACAGAGTTATTATACTTCCGTTTCTTCCTTTCATCAAGGGCAAAAGTTCCCGTGTAAGGGCTATTAATGAGTAAACAGATATGTCCATTGCAATTTTAAAGCCTTCCCTGGAGGTGTCTATCACTCCACCCTTGAACTCCTCCTTTGGTGCGTAAGCTATGGAATGGACTATTATGTCAAGGCTTCCCCAGTTTTTTTCAAGCCATTCCCTTAACGCCTTGATATGCTCGTCCTTGGACACATCGCACTCAAAGGTCAAGTTTGAACCAAATTCCTCTGCAACCTCTTCCACCCTCTTTTTGAGCTTTTCGTTGGCATAGGTAAAGGCAAGCTCCGCCCCTTCCCTGTGAAAGGCTTGAGCTATGCCGTAGGCTATGCTCCTTTCGTTAGCAACGCCCGTAATAAGTGCCCTTTTGCCCTCCAAAAGACCCATTCATCTACCTCCTTCCAACAGGCTAAGTGCCTCCTCCACGGAGGCATTCTCGTGGACTAACTTATACAGAGCTTTTACCATTTGGACCCTATCCTTGGCTTGAAAGACGTTCCTGCCCACCGAGAGCCCCTTGGCACCCGCCTGCAGGGCACCGTAGACCATTTCAAGAACCTCCCTTTCCGTCTTCATCTTGGGACCACCCGCAATAACCACCGGCACTGGACAACCCTCCACCGCAGGGGCAAAGGTTTCTGGAGAACCCGTATAGGGAACCTTTACTATGTCTGCCCCAAGCTCCGCCCCCAGCCTTGCACAGTGGGCAACTACCTTTGGGTCATACTGGTTCATGTCCTTCCCCCTGCCGTAGACCATTGCCAACAGGGGCATACCCCACTCTTCACAGGTTTTGGAGACTATGCCAAAGTCCCTGAGCATCTCCCTCTCTAAGTCTGCCCCAAGGTTTATGTGTATGGAAACCCCGTCCGCCCCAAGCTTTATGGCTTCCTCCACAGTGCATACCAAGGTCTTGTCATTTCTTGTGGGAGCCCAGTCGGTTGAAGCGGAAAGATGCACTATGAGCCCTATGTCTTTGCCACGTCCTCTGTGTCCTGCCTTTACCATGCCCTTGTGGAGGACTACCGCATCCGCACCACCCTCCGCCACATCATCCACCGCCTTTTTAATATCCACTATACCCTCTATTGGACCGGAGCTCACCCCATGGTCCATGGGCACTATTATTGTTCTACCTGTCTCCCTGTTTATGATCCTCTCAAGCCTCACCAACTTACCGATCATCCTCAGCCTCCTTTAAACCTAAAGGTTATAATGCCTGTTTGTATTATATTACCTTCTATTGGTTCAAACCTTATACTCCTTAAAAATTGCACCAAAGCATTGTCTATTTCCGGCACGCCACTCCTTTTTAGGACCTCAACCTTAACAACTCTACCCGAAGGCTCCACCCAGAGCTTAGCCTGAAAGGTGGAGGGTAGTTCAGTAGCCCTAAGCTTTGGAAAGGGAGGAATGTATAAGATCTTTCTCGTGGCACCTTTTGCCAGATCCACCCCACTTCCGGAAACCACTCCGCTTAGCTCACCAAAGCTCTCGCTAACATTAGGTTTGCCCTGAGTAATTTCAGCTTTTTGGCTTTTGACCTTCCTTTCTATCTCCGAGAGAATGGACTCCTCGGTGGTTTCTTTTGAGGCTATTGGAACATCCCCACCCTTGGTTGCCACTGGGGGAAGGGAAGGGACAGGCTTACCTTCCCTAGTCTTTTCAAGCTTCTCTTTAATTCCTCCCGCCCTTTGTGTTCTCTTCTCAAAGATTACCTTTTCCTCTCTGGGTATTTCCTCCAAAAGCAAGGTAATGGGTTTATTTACCTCGTAGCTAAGTCTTGCAAACAAAAGGTAGGCGGAAAGCAGTGTGAAAAGGATAAGGTTTATAACGAGCGCAGTTAAAAAGTAAAGACCCTTTTCTAAGAGGCTCTCTTCCTTTTCCATGGATGGAAGGAAATATTATAACTCAGACAGGGCTTTTACAAGTTGATAGTTAAGACTGTGCCCTCCGTAATGGGATACAACCTTGCCCTTTAGCCTTTTGCCCAAAAGGGAAAGGTCTCCTATTAGGTCCAAAAGCTTATGCCTTATAGGTTCATCTTTACACCTTAGACCCTCTTGATTGTAGGGCTTGCCCTCTTTGGTTAGCACCACTGCGTTTTTCAGACTGCCACCTTTTGCCAAGCCCATGCTTCTGAGGGCTTCCACCTGATAATCGTAGCAGAAGGTTCTGGCAAAGACTATATCCTTGGCGTTTCCACTGAATTTAACCCGATGGTCCTTGAGGGCACCCTCCACGCTTCCGATATACTCCACCAAAAAGCCCTTGCCCGGCAAGGCGTCAATCCTTGCAGTGCAGTTTTTAACACTTATGGGCTTTTCTATCTTTAAAAACTCCTTCTCTTGGTCAATTTCGTAGACCAAGTCCTTCAGAGACTTGTAAAAGTAATAACCGCTGCCGTCCATGGCGGGCACTTCAAAACCTTCCAAAAACTCCACCACCAAGCTGTCTATACCAAGGATGTAAAGGACCGCCATAAGATGCTCCACCGTTTTTACCACCACGCCGTTTTTCCCTAGGTCGGTGGAGTGGTTGGTATTCACCACATACTGGTAATGGGCAGGGATCACCTCACCCTTTATCAAAAACCTAACAGAGCCACCGTCATCTGGGTGCAGAACAATCCTTGAAAACTCACCCGAATGAAGTCCCACACCTTCAAAGGTAGCCTCTTGTTTTATGGTAGCCTTTTTCATCCCTTTATTTTTTATATGCAAAAATTATGCCAATTTCTTTATGAGCTTTAGCACATCCTCCATTGTTGGTTTTTCTGGAGTTTCACAGGGGGTGCCAAAGGTCCTTTCCCACTCCCCTTTGGTAGTTTTGCCAATGCATACAACTTTTTTATCCTTTAAAAGGCTTTTGTCCCTTAGCTTTTGCAAGTTTGCAAAAAAGCCCTTAACCGCGGATGGACTGGCAAAGACTAAAAAATCCGAAAGCTTTACTTTAGCTTCAAATTCCTCCGGTGGACAGTCTAAAAGCTTGGTTTCATAAACATTAAGTGGGACCACCTCAAAGCCAAGCTTCCTTAAGCTTTCAATTGCCTCCTCCCTTCCTACGGAGGACCTTGGAATCAGAACCCTTCCACTGTAGCCCTCCAAAAGCTTTGCAACTTCCTCCGCGTAAAACTCGGTGGGAACTGCCCAGACATTGTAGCCATACTTTTCCACCTCTGCCTTTGTTTTTTCTCCCACCGCCAAGATCTTTTCCTTCCCTGTTAAAGAACATTTGGCGAAAAAGTGCCTTACCGCTTTTTGGCTCTGAAAGAGCACAAAGTCAAAGGGATCTTCTGGCACGTCAAAGTCCAAGGGCACATCCTGTATGAGTGGCAAAGCTATAACCTCAAAGCCCTCCTTTTCAAGGAGCTTTCTGTCCCTCTCTATATCGTCCTTTGAACGGGTAAGGAGGACCCTCTTCAAGGGTAAAACTCTCTTTTTAACCTTACCATCTCTTCCAAGGAGGGCTGACCTTCTGCGGTGGCAGACCGGTAGAAGGCGTAGCTTATCACACTACCAAAAATGTATCCCGCCAGGCGGGAGATTTTTCCGTATTTGCCCATGGCTATTATGACCTTTTCTCCCTCTTCCTTTTCGCAGAGGCACAAGAGCCTTGCGGTGTCTTGGTAGGAGTTGGCTTTTACCGCCACCTTTACTATGTCCGCAGACCATCTTCTGGCTTGTCTAAAGACCTCCCTCAAGATCCAATTGGCGGGTGTTAGCCCAAAGTTGTGGTAAGAGATTATGAGTTTCTTCCCTGAGCCTTTCACTAAATCCCTCACAATGGGAAGGAGGTCTTGGGAGGAAAGTTCAATGTCTGTGTAGTCCGAATGGGGGCAAGCCCTTTCAAAGAGTTCCTTCCTGTTTGGGACCTCTTTGCCCCCCTCCTGCGGGCTCCTTATGGTCAGAACGGTCAAAAGACCTAAGGACTTTGCCTTTTGCAGACACCAAAGGACCTTTTCTGGGCTCTTGTCCTCAAAGAGGTCCACCCTAACCTCTACCGCATCCGCACCTAAATCCTTTATAGCCTTTGCGTCCTCTTCAAAGTTTTTATCTGTCAGAGGAACCGCTATGAGCATTCTTTACCCTCCCAAGAACCTTTAGGGGAAGTCCAAAGACCTTCGTAAATTGGGCTCCCGCCCTGTGGTCAAAGGCATCCTTTTCCGAGTAGGTTGCCAGATCCTCCACGTACAGGGAGTTGGGCGATTTTCTTCCCACCACCTGGGCATTACCTTTGTACAGTTTGAGCCTTACGGTGCCATTAACAAACTGGGCTATGCTTTCTGTGAAAGCATCCAAGGCAGTCCTCAGGGGAGAAAACCAGAGTCCCTCATAAACAAGCTTGGCATATTCGTGGGGTATGTGGGTCAGGAAGTAGTGAAAGGTCCATCTGTCTGTGGTCAAAGAAAGAAGGTCTTGGTATGCCTTGTATAGAACTGTCGCCCCGGGTGCCTCATAAACCTCCCTGCTCTTTATACCTACAAGTCGGTTTTCTACCATGTCTATGCGTCCCACACCGTGCCTTCCTGCAATCCGGTTCAGCTCAAGGATCAGCTCGCTGAGCTTTTCGTAGGTTTTTCCGTTTAACTGGGTGGGAACTCCCTTTTCAAAGGTGATCTCCACATACTCGGGCTCGTTGGGGGCTTTCTCTGGGGATACGGTCCATTCAAAGGCGTCCTCGGGAGGCTCTGTCCATGGGTCCTCCAAGGGTCCGCACTCTATGGAGATGCCCCAGAGGTTCTTGTCTATGGAGTAGGGCTTATCCTTAGTAGCCTTAACGGGTATCTGATGACGCAGGGCATACTCCACCTCTTCCTCCCGAGACTTGAACTCCCACTCCCTTACCGGTGCCAAAACCTCTAAGTTTGGGTTCAGAGCCCAAACGGACAGCTCAAACCTCACCTGGTCGTTTCCCTTTCCTGTGGAGCCGTGGGCTACAAAGTCCGCCCCAAACTTCTCTGCATACTCTACCAGCTTTTTGGCAATGAGCGGTCTTGAGAGGGACGCAGTCAGAGGATATCTTCCCTCGTAGAGGGCTAAAGCCCTCAGTGTAGGCAGGCCGTACTCCCTTGCAAACTCCTCCTTTAGGTCCTCCACTATGGCATCCACTGCACCGGAAGCTTTAGCCTTCTGTGGGATCTCTGTGAGCTCCTCTCCTTGTCCCACGTCGGCGGTGTAGGTGATCACTTCGTAGCCCCTTTCCGCCAACCAACGCACTATTACGGAGGTGTCCAGCCCTCCCGAGTAGGCTAAGATGACCCTCTTCACGATTTTACCTCCACCTCGCAAACATCGGTAGCCCCATAGGCGTCCCTCTTGCAAGCCTCCAAGGGAACCACCCTGTAGAACTTCTCCGCAAACTCCTCAAAGTTTTCTAGGATATACTTTGCCCACTGGCTTTGGGTGTATTTGTAGTGCTTGCCTATTAGTTCCTTTAACTCTTCCCTTTCCGCCTCGGAGATGAGCTTTCTTGCCAACACATAGGAGGTGTTGACCTTCTTTGGCAGTTCTGGGTCCAACACATAGGCATAGCCTCCGGTCATGCCCGCACCAAAGTTGTAGCCCACAGAACCAAGAACTACCACTATGCCCCCCGTCATGTATTCACAGCAGTGCATACCAGCCCCTTCCACAACCGCGATGGCTCCACTGTTTCTTACTCCAAAGCGATGACCTGCCCATCCAGATGCAAAGAGTTCTCCGCACGTTGCACCAAAGAGGCATGTGTTGCGCATGCTCACAAGGTTTTGG